>DASVUA010000418.1:0-3304 GCA_036387295.1 Thermoanaerobaculia bacterium
GGGCTGAAGCCCGCCGCTCCACCAAAGTCGATTCACATCTTGCGGTAGCGCGCGTTCACCATCGCGTAGACGCCGTACGAGGCGAGGCCGAAGCCGACGACGATCAGCATCGGCAGCGGCAATTCCTGCAGTGCGCCGGTCGTGCTGTGCGCGGCGCCGGGGTTGTGTTTCACCGCGGCGAGAAGGAGCGACCCGCCGATCACAACGAACACCACTCCGCGCGCGCCGATGCCGAAGCGCGAGATGGCGATCACCTTGCGCCGCACGCGTCCGTCGATCTCGCCGAGGCGAATGCGCTTGCTCAGCTTCGAATCCCACGCAAGGTACAACTGAAATGCGCCGTAGCCGATCACGCCCAGGCCCGCGAGCGCGAGGAGCCAGCGTCCGAATGGCGCGTCCATCAAACGTGCGGTCCAGTGCTGCGTCTGCTGCTCGCCGCCTTGTCCGCCGCCACCGCCGCGACGCATCGACATGCGTGCTGCTTCGACTGCGAGCGCGGCGTAGATGAGCCCTCGTCCGAAACTGGCAACGCGGATGCCGAGGCCTTTCGCATCGTTGCCGCGATGCTCGTCATCGGCCACGGCGCTGGTGAAGCGCCAGAGGACGTAGCCGCAGAGACCGAGCGCAATCGCGATCAGCACTGCACGTCCGAACGGTTGTTCGAGGATGAATGCGAAGGCATCAGACTGACTGCCTGCCCGGCCTCGTTGGCCGAGTCCCGCGGCGACCGCGAAACCGCCAACGATCATGTAAACGATTCCGATCGACGCGTAGCCGAGGCGCGCAAGGCGCTCGATAATCATGAAGCGCGATCAAGAACGAACCGTGCCAGCCATGCTCAGCCGCAGACAACTCCTCGCTCTCTCCACCGCCGCCGGTCTCGCCGGATGCGCATCGCGCAACGAGCCTGCCGCATCGTCGCCTGCATCGGCGCAGGGCCGCATCGCCGCGCGGCCGCGTGCGGTCGCGGCTGAAGCTGCGCGCGGCTCGCATCGTCTGGCGAACGGCACGCTCTACGTGCCGCGCGCGTACGATCCGAAACGTGCCGCACCGCTCATCGTCGCGCTGCATGGTGCGGGCGGCAATCCGTCGAGCATGATTCAGCTCATGACGCCGCACGCGGATCGCGTCGGCGCGATCGTCTACGCACCCGCATCGGCGGGCAGCACGTGGGACATCATCGAGCGGACGATCGGTCCTGACGTCGCGCGGCTCGAACAGTCGCTCGGCAGCCTCTTCACGGGGTACAACGTCGATCCGAAACGGATCGCGGTGAGCGGCTTTTCGGATGGCGCTTCGTACGCGCTCACGATCGGTGTCGCGAACGGCGACCTCTTCACGCACATCCTCGCGTTCTCGCCTGGCTTCATGAGCGCGCCGGCGCAGTACGGGCGGCCGCGCGTGTTCGTGTCGCACGGCACGGCCGATCGCGTGCTGCCGATCGACCGCTGCAGCCGCGTGCTCGTGCCGCGGTTGCGAGCGGGGGGATACGACGTGTTGTACCGCGAGTTCGAAGGGCCGCACACGGTTCCGCACGATCTCGCGAGCGAAGCGGTCGACTGGTTCGCCGCGATGTGATGCGCCGCGTGCGCGGCGGGTGCACCATGCGTTGTGCATCATTCGCGCGAAATGGCGAAAAGTGGCGTTTTTCGGCCTGATTTTCAAAAAAAATGCGTTGCATCACGGCGCGTTCGTCGCTACATTGCGACGGCTCGTCCGGCAACGGACAAACACGCCAGAAGGAGAATGGATCCAACTATGGCAGCTGGTCCAATGACGAAATCGCAGCTCATCAACCACATCGCGGAAGAAGCGGAAGTTCCGCGCAAAACTGCTCAGCGCATGATCGAAGCGCTCGGCGAAGTGGCATACAAGGAAGCGAAGAAGGGCTTCACGATTCCCGGTCTCGGGAAGCTCGTCCTCGTCAATCGCAAAGCCCGCACCGGCCGCAATCCGGCCACCGGTGAAGCGATCAAGATCCCGGCGAAGAAGGTGCTGAAGTTCCGCATCGCCAAAGCCGCGAAAGACGCGATCATCGGCGTCAAAAAAGCCAAGTAACGCGCGCGGTGACGGGCAGGCGGTCGCGCCTGCCCACACCTCGGGTTTTCCCTCCGCATCGCCAGCAAACGCGCGCTACTTCGATCGCGCGTACTGCACCGGCCACTCGACATCCACTCCCAGCTCTTTCGCCGCATGCAGCGGAAAGTAGGGATCGCGCAGCAACTGACGCGCGAGCAGCACCACGTCGGCCGATCCATCGCGCACGATCTCCTCCGCCTGCTGCGCGGTCGTGATCAGTCCCACCGCACCAGTCGCAATGCCGGCCTGCTCGCGAATCGCACGCGCAAACGGCACCTGATATCCGGGGCCGACCTGCACCTTCGCGTACGGCACCGCGCCGCCGCTCGAACAATCGATCAGATCGACGCCGAGTTCGCGCAATCGCTTCGACAGCTCGATCGACTGCTCGATGTCCCAGCCGCCTTCGGCCCAGTCGCTCGCGGAGATGCGCACGAAGAGCGGCAGGTCGTCGGGCCACGCGGCGCGGACCTCTTTCGCTACGCGCAGCGTGAGTCGCATTCTGTTCTCCAGCGAACCGCCGTACTCGTCGTCGCGCGCGTTGGAAAGAGGCGAGAGGAACTCGTGCAGCAGGTAGCCGTGCGCGGCGTGAATCTCCACGACTTTGAAGCCGGCCTGGAACGCGAAATTCGTCGCGCGCACGAACTGCTCGACCACTTCGTCGATGCCTTCGGGCGTCAGCGGATGCGGGATCGGATCGCTGTCGCGAAACGGAATCGCACTCGGCGCGACGGGCGTCCATGAGTGCGGTCCGTCGACGATGGGCGCGCCGCCATTCCACGGCTGCGCGGTCGACGCTTTGCGTCCTGCATGCGCGAGCTGAATGCCTGCGATCGAGCCCTGCGCATGCATGAATTCGACGATCGGACGAAACGCATCCGCATGCGCGGCCGACCAGATGCCGCTGTCCCAATCGGTGATGCGCCCTTCCGGACTGACCCCGCTCGCCTCGACGATCACCAGCCCCGCGCCCCCAACCGCCCGGCTCCCGAGATGCACCATGTGCCAGTCATTCGGCATCCCGTTCTCACTCGAGTACTGACACATCGGCGAAACGAAAATCCGATTACGAAACGTGACCGAACGAACGGTGTAACTCTCAAACAAGCGCGCCATCAGCAAATCATAGTGTGGAGCGACGTTCGATCGAGGTTCACGTCCACTCTCCGCCGCACGCTCCACCAAACAAAGAGCGTGCGGATTGCGGGTCTAGTGGAGCGGCGGG
>DASVUA010000419.1:0-5015 GCA_036387295.1 Thermoanaerobaculia bacterium
CGCCGTGGCCGTATGCGTCCGCTTTCAGCAGCGCGATCAGTTTCGTTTCCGGCGGCAGACCGGAGGCGATCGCCTCGACGTTCCGCTCGAACGCGCGCAGATCGATCCGCGCGATCGTGGCTCTCATTTCTTCAAGACGCATAGACATTCAGATTCTGGCCATTCATCGGCCGCGAAGCGTCACTTGCAAGAAAGAGGATCGTTTCGGCGACTTCCGCCGGGGTCATCGACGCCGGCGCGCCGCCGCTCGCCGCCGCCCACATTCCGGTGTCGACCGAGCCGGGGCTGACTGCATTCACCCGCACGCCGCGCGATCGCACCTCGACCGCGAGTGCCTCGGTGAGCGAGATGACGGCCGCTTTGCTCGCGCAGTACGAAACCCAGCCGGGAAACTTCTCCGGCCCGATGACGCCGGAGATCGAAGCGACGTTCACGATCGTCCCGCTCCCCCGCTCCAGCATCGCGGGAAGCGCGCGTCTGCACGCGAGGTAGACCCCGTCGACGTTGACCGCGAACATGCGCCGCCAGCGTTCGAGTGTCGTGTCGGTGAGCGGCGCCGGATCGATCATCCCGGCGTTGTTCACGAGGATCTCGCACGGCCCGAAGCGCGCCTCCGTTTCGGCGAACAAACGCTCGATCGCATCGGGATCCGAAACGTCGCCTCGAACGTCGCCACGCGAGCGGGCAAACGTCATCACGCGCGCACCACGCGCGGCCAGCAGTTCCGCCGTCTTTTCTCCAATCCCGGACGAGGCTCCCGTGACGATCGCGACTTTTCCCGACAGATCACTCATAATCGCCCGCAGGCTACCCCCAAAAAACGACCGCGGATAGAGGAGACTCCCGTATGCCGCAGCACGTCAACGATGTCATGCAACTGTTCCTGCGATGGGGACACGTCGTCGCAGGCATCATCTGGATCGGGCACCTGTACTTTTTCAACTGGGTCAACGCCAACTTCGTCAAAGTCCTCGACGGCCCCACCAAGAAACTCGTCGTCCCCGAGCTCATGCCGCGCGCGCTCTTCTGGTTTCGCTGGGGCGCCGCGTGGACCTGGATCACCGGCCTGCTCCTCGGCGGGCTGATTTACTACCACGGCAAAGCTGCATTCGAGGACCCGAACAACACCGAGAACAATCCGTGGCTGTGGCTCGCGATCGTTCTCGTCATCATTGCCGTCGGATTCGTCGTCTACAACCTCGTGATGAAGAAGGTGAAGAACGTCATCGCGGCGAACGCGATCGTGCTTCTCCTTCTCGCGGCGGCGTATCTCTTCCTCGAGTACGTCGGCGAGTTCAGCGGACGCTCGCTCTACCTTCACACCGGCATGATTCTCGGGTCGATCATGGCCGCGAACGTCTGGATGGTGATCTGGCCCTACCAGAAGAAGATCATCGCCGCGACGAAAGAAGGAACCGCGCCCGACGCCGCGCTCGTCGCCCAGGCGGGGCTCCGCTCGCGCCACAACACCTTCATGTCCGTCCCGTTGATCTTCACGATGGTCAGCAACCACTTCTCGACGGTATTCGGCAATGTCAATGAAATTGGCGGCGTACGCGTCCGGGATCTGCTGCTGATCGGCGTCTTCGTGCTCGGCTTCGGGTTCGTTCGCTCCATGTACGGCAAGAGCGCGAAAGTCGCGGGCTTCTGAAACTCTCGTCATCCTGAGCCGCGAAGACGGCGAAGGACCTTCTCCGTCGCACGTGGGAAGGTCCTTCGCTTCGCTCAGGATGACAAGCTCGAGGCGCGCGACGCGGGAGAGGGGCTGTGACAATCGTGCGTGGCACTCGCCTCGCGTGACCGGCCTCACGGCGAAAACGCGGTCACTGCCGCTACGGTTCGCGGGTGAATTTCGTTTTCGCTCTCGTACTCGCGCAAACCGTTTCGACGATCAACGTCGACGCGAACGCCGACCGCCACCGCATCAATCCGCAGGTCTACGGCGTCAACTTCGCGACGACGCAACAACTGCTCGACCTCAACACGCCGCTCAACCGCTCCGGCGGCAACACCACCACGCGCTACAACTGGCAGCAGAACGCCGCGAATCACGCGCACGACTGGTTCTACGAATCACTCGAGCATGGACCGGCCGTTGCCGGTGAAGAGACCGATACGTTCATCCAGGAGACGAAAGCCGCCGGCGCACAGCCGATGGTCACGATCCCGATGATCGGCTGGGTCGCGAAGCTCGGACCGAACCGGCAGCGTCTCTCGAGCTTCTCGATCGCCAAGTACGGCATGCAGCTGAACGCCGACTGGCAATGGTTTCCCGACGCCGGCAACGGTATCCTTTCGAACGGCACGCCGATCACCAACAACGACCCGAACGACGCGAATACGCTCGTCGATTCGAGCTTCATGGCGTCGTGGGTGCAGCACCTCTCCTCGAAGTGGGGGACGGCCGGGACGACCGGCGTCCGCTACTACATCCTCGACAACGAGCCCTCCATCTGGCACGGCACGCATCGCGACGTGCGCCCCACCGCGCCCACGATGGACGAGATGCTTTCGAAGATCATCGACTACGGCGAGAAGGTAAAGGCCGTCGATCCGAACGCGCTCGTCGTCGCACCGGAGGAATGGGGCTGGAGCGGCTATCTGCTCAGCGGCTACGACCAGCAGTACGGCTCGAAGACAGGGCAATGGTCGAACCTTCCCGACAAGATGGCGCACAGCGGCTGGGATTACCTCCCGTTCCTCCTCGCGAAATTTCACGAGCACGAACAGCAGACCGGCCGCAAGCTGGTGGACGTTTTCACCGTGCACTACTACCCGCAAGGTGGCGAATACTCGAACGATACGAGCACGTCGATGCAGTTGCGCCGCAATCGCTCCACCCGTTCGCTGTGGGATCCGAATTACACCGACGAGACCTGGATCGGCGACAAAGTGCGCCTCGTGCCGCGGCTCGAAGAGTGGGTCGATCGTTACGATCCGCTGACGCCGATCGGCCTCACCGAATACAGCTGGGGGGCGGACGGCCACATGAACGGCGCGACCGCGCAAGCCGACGTCCTCGGCATCCTCGGGCGTGAAGGCATCGACATGGCCACGCGCTGGGTGACGCCCGACACCGGCACGCCGGCGTATAACGCGATGAAGATGTATCGCAATTACGACGGCGCGAAGTCGACGTTCGGCGACATCAGCGTCCGCGCGACGGCGCCGAATCCGGACAACGTCTCGGCATTCGCCGCGATCCGCAGCAGCGATCGCGCGCTCACTGTGATGCTGGTGAACAAGCAGCTCACGACCGCCGCGCCAGTCGCGCTCAGCATCGCGAACTACACGCCGTCAGGCGTCGCGCAGCGGTGGCAGCTCACCTCCACCGGCATCGCGCGCGTCGCCGACGTCGCCGCCGGCACGGCGATCACGCTTCCGGCGCAAAGCGTCACGATTCTCACGTTTCCCGGCACGACCGACGTGACCGCGCCTGCAGTCACGATTGCGGCTCCGGTGATGAACGACGCGCGGCAGTATTCATTCAGCGGCACCGCGTCCGACGCATCGGGCATCGCGTCGGTGAAACTGCACGTCAGCGGCACCGCGGCAATCGACGTGGCGGCGCGCGGCACGACCTCCTGGGCCGCCGGCCCGATCAGTCTCTCGAACGGCTGCAATCACGTGACGGTCACCGCGTTCGACATCGCCGGCAATCCGACGTCCGTCTCGACTGTCGTCGTGCACGAATCGATGGCGCCGCCGCCGGTGCCGCCGAAGAAAACAGGCAAGCGCCGCGCGGTGCGGTGACGTGCGGATGGCACGTGGCGTGCGGCTAGAATGCGCCGCGATGACCATTCGCGAGATGCTCGAGCGGATCGAGTACGAGACGCTCGTTCCGCGCGCGGCGAAGTCGGCGGAAACACGCGGCCGCGACCGCGCTGAAGAGGAGGACGACCTCCGCCCCTCCTATCAGCGCGACCGCGACCGCATCGTGCACTGCAAAGCGTTTCGCCGCCTCAAGCACAAGACGCAGGTCTTCCTCGCACCGGAAGGCGATCACTACCGCACGCGGCTGACGCACGTGCTCGAAGTGACGCAGATCGCGCGCACGATCGCGAAATCGCTGCGCCTCAACGAGGTGCTCACCGAGGCCATGGGACTCGGGCACGACCTCGGCCACTCGGCGTTCGGACACGCCGGCGAAGCGGCGCTGAACAAGCTCGTCACCGGGGGGTTCGATCACTATCGCCAGTCGGTGCGCGTGGTCGAAAAACTCGAAGATCTCAACCTCACGGTCGAAGTGCGCGACGGCATCCTCAAGCATTCAAAAGGCGAAAAAGGGGAGCTGCTGCGCAAGCGGCCCAACGCGCGCGCGATCACGCTCGAAGGCGACATCGTCCGCATCTCCGACATCATCGCGTACGTCAATCACGACGTGGACGACGGCATTCGCGCCGGCATCATCCGCGAAGACGACATCCCGAAAGACATCCGCACCACGCTCGGCCGTACCGGCAGCGACCGCATCGACCGGATGGTGCGCGACGTCATCAAAAGCACGCTCGCCTGCGAGTACGACGCAATCTCGATGACCCCCGAAATCGAGCAGGCGCTCGACGCGCTGCGCAAATACATGTTCGAGAACATGTACCTGATCCCGCAGGTCCGCGGCGAATTCGAAAAAGCGCAGAAGATCCTGACCGCGCTCTTCGAATACGTCGTCGCCCATCCCGAGCAGTACCTCGACCTCGCCAGCGGCGAGCCAGTAGAACGCCTGGCCATCGACTTCATCGCCGGCATGACCGACCGCTACGCACTGAATCTCTACGCCGAACTGTTCCTCCCAAAACGCTGGAACGCGTAAGACGCACGTTGTTCAGTGGAGCGGCGGGCTTTAGCCCCGCGACGCTCAATCAACAGCCGGCGGGCTAAGAGCCCGCCGCTCCACAGGAGACGCCGAAAAGCATTGACCGCGCTGCGCGATTCCATGGACGAATTGAAAGCGCAGAAGATCCTGACCGCGCTCTTCGAAGGAACGGTAAGACGGTGGTTCCGTGGTGGGGGCGGGG
>DASVUA010000420.1:0-4993 GCA_036387295.1 Thermoanaerobaculia bacterium
CGCCGCGGAAGAGGCGCGTCGAGTCGTACACGAGCCGCCCCTGCGCGTCGTAGACCCAGGCGATTCCGCTCAGCGGGCGTCCGTCGCGTCCGTCGACGATCCTCAGCGTCACCCCTTCATTGCGCGACAGCTTCAGTTGCAGATCCTCACCCGCCTCGCCGACGTTCACGTCACGAACGTCGTTCCCGAACCCCTCTTTCGACGTCGTGATCGTGTAGGTTCCGGGCGGAACGAACTCGAGGAGGAACGTTCCCGCGGCGTCGGTCGCCGCGCCGCGCGCCATGCGGAATCCCTCGGTTGGAGTCGCGGCGTTCACCTGCACGCTGACGTTGACAAGCGGCTCGCCCGTTGCGGCATCGACGACCGTTCCGCGAATCGCGCTGGTGCGGTAATCGATGTCCAGCGTGGCCGAGGAGCGAACGGTGTAGGGAGTCGAATAGGGGCTGTAGCGCTGCATGTCGACGACGTCGACGCTGTAATCGCCTTCTTCCACGCCGATGATCGTGTACAGCCCCTGCTGGTCGGTCGACGTGCTCGCGAACGTCTCTGCCCTGCCGCTGCGCTTCGGCACGAACATCACGCTCGCACTCGGAAGCGGCTTGCCGTTGCGCAGCACGCGCCCGCGGATGGTGATGTCGTTGCGGAACGTCAGGTCGACGTTCTGCGAGCTGCCGGGGGCGACTTCCACCGTTCGCTGCGGCGAGGTGCGGCGCGTCGAGATGTCGCGCGAATCCACCTCGGCCGATACGGTGACGGTGCCGGTCGGCGCCCCTTCGATCCGGTAGTTGCCCGACGGGTCGACGCTCGACGTCATGTGGCTGCGGTTACCGTGCGCGCTGACGCTCGTCAACGCGAGATCCTCGGGCGCCAGACCGATGATGCGGCCGTAAATCGTCGCGCCGGCGCGCATCGTGATGCGCACCTGCTGTCCCGCCGACACGTCGACGTCGTCGAGCGTTCCTTCGCCCGTGCCGGTTTTCGACGCGCTGAAGCGAAAGCGTCCCGGCGGCAGCGAATCGATCTCGAACGCGCCGTTCGCATTCGTCAGCACCGATTCGCCGCGCGAACCGGCGCCGAACGCCTGGACCCGCGCATCCGCCACCGGCGCTCCCGCTTCCGTCACCACGACGCCCGAGACGCGCACGCCCGACGACAGTTGCACGTCGAGCCGCGTCTCGCGTCCTTTGAGCGTCACCTGCTTGCGCGCCGACACGTAGTTCGCGTGCGTAAACGACACCGCTTCCTCACCCACCGGCAACGCTTCGAGCGAATACTCGCCGTTCGAATCCGTCACCGCGCTCGCCTCCGCACCGCGCATGGAGAACGCGCCGCTGGGCGAGGGGAGGATGCGCACGCTCACGTCGCTCAGGGGGGAGCCGTTCGGACCGGTCACACGGCCGGTCAGGCGAACGCCGGCGTCGAGCTGCAGCACGACGTCGCTCAGCGTCTTCCCTTCCTCGACCGTCACGTTGAGGCGCGTGCTCGCGTACCCCGGCGCGCTCGCCACGAGCGACATCGCGCCGGCCGGCACGTTTTCCAGTGTGAACGCGCCGCCGTCATCGTTGAACTCGCGCATCTGCGGCGGCGCCATCATCGTCATGCCCCCTCCGCTGCGTGAGATCGACACGCCTGCCTGAAACGACGACAGCCCTTTGCCCGACGCTTTGTCGACGACGCGGCCGGTCACGCGTCCTCCCGCCGTGAGCTCGACGACCACGTCGCGTCCGGGCGCCGTCAGGTTGCGCATCTCCTGGATGAAGTCTTCTTCCTTGCGCAACATGACGTGCAACGGCCCGGCGGCGAGGCCGGAGAGGGTGAACGAGCCGTCCGCCGCGGTGACCGCCGTCGCGCCCGGCCCGGCGCCGAATGCATTCACGGAAACGCCTTCCACTCCGTTGCCGCCGCGCACGATGCGGCCGCTGATCTCGCTCGCCGGCTCGAGCGTCGTGACCACGGTCAGGCTGCCGGAAGCCGCGACGGTTTGGCCGCGCACCGTTTTTGGCGCGAACCCTTCGCCGCGGAAGTTGAAGTCGTACGTTCCTTCCTTCAGCCGCACCGTGAACGAGCCGTCGGTGCCGGTGCGAACCGCGTCGTCGTCGGTCTGCGGTCCGCCGCCAATGACCGAGCGGAAGACCATTCCGCCGCGTCCGTCCTCGGCCGGCGCGGCCGTGACGGCGATGCCGGAAAGCGGCTTCTCGTTCACATCGGTCACGCGTCCGCTCACCGCGATGCCGCTCGGAATCGTCAGCACCATGCCGGTCTTCCGCTCGCCGGGTGCGGCGCGGAACTGATCGCTGCGCGCCGGCGGCAGGCCGCGCTTCGTCGCGTTCATCGTCATTGCCGTGTCGGCGTTCACGCGTGCGCTGAAGCGTCCGTCGGGACCGCTGTAGACCACGTCATTGTTCATTGCGACCATGCGCATCGGGCCGCGCATCATCGGATCGCCTGCATCCTGCGCGACGACGGCCGCCGCGGTCACGGCGCGCTTTTGCTCATCGACGACCGTGCCGCTGACGCGCGCGAGCTGCGTCACGAGGAAATCGCGCGTGAGCTGCTGGCCCGGCGCGATCGAAGCATCGCCATCTCCCGGCGCGTAGCCGGGATGAAAGGTCATCAGCATGTACGCACCCGAGGGAACGGCGAGCGAATACGCCCCCTTCGCATCCGTCTCCGCGACGAACCCTTCCGGGCGATTCATCCGCCCCATCGCGGTGCGAACGGTCGCCCCGGCGACCGGCAGCTTCGACTTGGAGTCGATCACGCGGCCGCTGATCGTCGACGCCTTCTGCAGACGAAGCGTGTAGGCGCCTGTCTTCGCGAACGGCACCTGCGCGATCGTGCCCTCGCCGCGCGCCACGAGATACGACCAGCGCGAAGGGGCGCGCGCGATCGTGAACGTCCCATCCTCGCCGCTCTTCCCGAGCGGCCAGCCGTCGATCGTCAGCGTTGCGTTTGCCGCGGGCGTCGTGCCGTCTGCGGCGACGACGCGGCCCGTCACGGCCGTTCCCGGCGACAGCGTGCGTGTCAGATCGCGTTCCGTCCCCGCGGGGGTGAACGACGCCTTCTCATCGATCGCAAAATCGGGATGAATGACCGCGAGGCGAGTCGCACGTTTCGGATCGGGCGCTTCGTAGCGGCCCGCCGCATCGGTCTTCACCAGATGCTCGTAGCTCCCGTAATAAATCACGACCGTCGCGTTCGCGACCGGCTTGCCCGCCGCGGAGATCACGCCGCGCTTCGTCTGCCCCTTCTGCAGCACGATCGCGCCGATCTCTTCGTCTCGCTCGGCGCGGCCCGACATCGGGCTGTAGCCGTTCGCCGTCACGAACAAACCGACGACCGGATTCTTCGGCGACTCGAACTTGAAATTGCCCTTCGCATCGCTCTCGGTCACCGCCAGCGGCGCGAGCTCGGGCGTCGCGGATACGAGGCGTGCGCGCCTCGCGTCGGGCGATTCATATGCACGGATCGTGATCCGCGCTCCGGCAATCGGAGCGCCGTCACTGTCCATGACGGTTCCGGTGACGGCGGCGAAAAGCGGTGCGGCAAACAGGCAGAAAGCGGCGGCGAAACCGGCAAAACGCGCATTCATGATGGCTGTATGACGCGCGAAATCGCGGACAGTTCCCCGCTGTTCCGGGCCGCATGAGACTTTTAGCGTCGCTCGCCGCGCTCGTTCTCCTCACCGCCTGCAGCAGCGCGGGAGCGGCAGGAAGCGCTCCCGGTGACGCGGCACCGCGGTATCGGGTCGTCGCAAACGCCGCATACGCCTCCGCCACCGGCACCAACGCCATCGTCGCAGCGGACGAAACCGCGTACCGCAACACCTGGAGCTCGATGATCGGCGCGGGTGAAGCGCCCGCCGTCGACTTTGCCACCGAGACGGCCGTCTTTCTCTTCGGCGGCGAGCGGCCGACCGGCGGCTATAGCGTCGCGGTGCGCGGCGTCCGGGTGGAAGGCGACACGCTCGTCGTCGACGGCAGCGTCAACGCGCCGCCGCCCGACGCCATGAGCACGCAGGCCATCACCTCTCCCTACGCCGTCATCGCGGTGAAAACCCGCGGCGTCCGCAACGTGCGCTGGAATCCGTGAGGCGGCGACGGCCAGTCCAGGCCGCGCTCCTGAAACGGCGGCTCGACACGCTCGTCGACACGTTCGACGTCAGCACCATCGCCCCCGATCCGCTGCAGCTCGTGCTCCGTTACGAGAAACCGCCCGATCAGGAAGTGGCAGGCCTCATCGCCGCCGCGTTCGCGTATGGCCGCGCGGAGACCATCGTCGCCAACATCGGAGTCGTGCTCGCGCGCATGACTCCTTCTCCTTTCGTCTATCTGCAGACGTTCGACGCGCGTGAAGCGACGCGCCGTTTCGCCGGATTCGCGCATCGCTTTCACAAAACGCCCGAGCTGGTCGCGTTTCTCGGCCGCATCGCGCACGCCATCGCCACGCACGGCTCGCTCGGCGCGCTCTTCGCCTCCTGTTATGACGCCGCCGATCGTGACATCGGGCCGGCGCTCGCGCGCTTCGTCGCCGCTTTGCGCGACACGCCGGAAGCACAGAAGCCGACGCCCGCGCTTCAGTACCTGCTCACCTCTCCGGCCGATGGCTCCGCGTGCAAGCGGATGAATCTCTATCTCCGCTGGATGGTTCGCCGCACCGCGCCCGACCTCGCCCTCTGGACGTTCGCCGATCCGGCGAAGCTCGTGATGCCGGTCGACACGCACATCCATCGCATCGCCACGTTCCTCGGTCTCAACGACCGCAAATCGGCCGACTGGAAAGCCGCGCGCGCGCTCACCGACCGCCTCGCTGAATTCGATCCCGCCGATCCCGTGCGCTACGACTTTGCCCTCTGCCGCCTCGGCATCCTCGATCTCTGCAGCCGAAAACGCAGCGCCGAGAACTGCCGGGTATGCGTGCTGAACGATGTCTGCCGTTTTCCGGTGGAGTAACGCGGCTCGTCGCCACGCACCGGTGCTGGTGGAGCGGCGGG
>DASVUA010000421.1:0-2489 GCA_036387295.1 Thermoanaerobaculia bacterium
GGACAATGCTCGGCGGGCTAAAGCCCGCCGCTCCACCAAACATCGGGCGCGAGGAACGAGCAACCTTCCCGAGTGAGCGGAGAAGGTCCTTCGCCGTCGCGGCGGCTCACGATGTCGGTGCTTCACCCCTCGCATCGCCTATACTCCACGGCATCCGCAACCGTTGTTGATGATCGAGGAGCGTGCATGCAATCTCGCCTTACCCTTGTTGTCCTTGCGCTCATTGCGCTACCGCTTTCGGCGGCCACGTTCACCGTTACGAACACGAGCGACGCCGGCGCCGGATCGCTGAGGCAGGCCATCCTCGACGCGAACGCGAACGCCGGGCTGGACACGATCGCCTTCTCCATCGGCGCCGGTCAGCAGACGATCGAGCCTCTGTCCCTCCTTCCGATCATCACCGATCCGGCGAACATCGACGGCACGACGCAACCTGGCTACGCGGGCGTGCCTCTGATCGAGATCAACGGCACCTCGGCCGGCGGCTTCTCGTACGGCATCTGGCTGAATGCGGCCGGCTCGCGCCTCGAGGCAGTGGCCGTCACGGCTTACCTGGACGCGATCCTCGTGAGCACCGAAGCGGCCGTGATCACGAACAATTACATCGGCCTGCGGCTCGACGGCTCGACCGTGCTGTCGAACGTTTACGGCGTTCATTGCTCGAACGAATGCGACGAGGTCGCGATCTTCGACAACGTCATCTCCGGAAACATCGGCGCCGGCGTGTTGCTCAACGCGCCCCCGTCTGAAGTCGCGGTGCAGGGCAACTACATCGGTACCGATGCGACCGGCCTCCTCGCTCGCGCCAACAATGTCGGAGTGGACGTCCGGAGCGGCAGCGCCATCCTCGGCGGTAATCTGCCGGTGTTCGGCAACGTCATCTCCGGCAATACGCTCTCCGGCGTTCTCGTAGAAAGCGGAACCACGACCGTCGCCTTCGGGAGCAATCTCATCGGCCTCGGCAGTGACGGCACGACGCCCCTCGGCAACGGCAGCCACGGCATCGAGATCCTGGGCGACTTTGCGCGCGTCGGCAGCACCGACGCCGTCAATGTCATCGCCTACAACGGCGGCAACGGCGTCTACATCGCCACGAATGCCGCGAACACCGGCAATCCCATCCGCGCCAACCGCATCTTCTCCAACGCGCTTCTCGGCATCGGATTCGGCGGCGGCGTCGTGATTCCGAACGACAATGACGACGTCGATACAGGCTCGGCGAACAATCTGCAGAATCATCCGGTGCTGACCTCCGCGATCTACAGCGGCGGAAACGTCACCATCACCGGGACGCTGAACAGCACGCCCAGCTCCACCTTCGGCATCGATTTCTTCGTCAATACCGTCTGCGACCCGAGCGGGTTCGGTGAGGGGCAGACCTATCTCGGCACCGCCACGGTCAATACCGACGCGAACGGCGACGCGGTCATCAACACGATGCTCGCCGCGCCCGGCGGCGGATTCATCACCGCCACCGCGACCAATACGACCACCTCGGACACCTCGCAGTTCTCCGCATGCCGTGCGGTGGTCAATGCCGCGGCCAGTAACGTGATGTTCTCGAGCCCGACCTATCAGGTCAATGAAGGTGCAGGGTTCGTCGCCGTCACCGTGAACCGCTCAGGCTCGGCCAGCGGCCCAGCGACCGTCCAGTACACGACGAGCAACGGCAGCGCGACCGCCGGTGCGGATTACACCGTCACCGCCGGCATGCTGATGTGGGCGGACGGCGACGCGGCGCCGAAAGTCTTTCAGGTGCCGATTCTCGAAGACGGCGCGATCGAGGGGAACGAGACGTTCACCGTGACGCTCTCCAACGCCACCGGCGCAACGCTCGGCCCGGTCTCCGTGGCCACTGTGACGATCGTCGACAACGACGGATCCGCCGCCGCGGCCCCCGTGCCGACGGCCTCGGAATGGGCGCTGCTGCTGCTCGCGGGCGTGCTCGCCGTTCTCGCACTGCGACGCGTCTGAACGCACAATCGTCTCTCAACGAAAAACGTCCGCACGATTGTGCGGACGTTTTTTTTGCGCGCTGTTACACTCCCGCCTTCCGTTCCCCCTACAAAAAATTCAGGAAGCAGGAGCAAGTAAGCCCATGCGGATTCCGGCCTTTCTCGCCTCACTCGTTTTAACCCTGCCACTCTCTGCCGCCATCTTCACCGTGACGACGGCAAGCGACAGCGGGCCGGGCTCGTTCCGGCAGGCGATCATCGACGCAAACGCCGTCGCCGGTCCGCACTCGATCCAATTCGCGATCGGCAGCGGCCCGCAGTCGATCGCCGTCCTCTCTCCGCTGCCTGAAGTCACGAGGGACGGCGTCGACATCGACGCCAGAACGCAGCCGGGTTACGCAGGCGCGCCGATCGTCGAGCTCAATGGCGCCGCGGCCGGCATCATGGTCGACGGTCTGCGGATCATGGCGGACAACGGATCGGTGCGCGGACTGGTCATCAACCGGTTCGGCGCGGTCGGTCTGTACGTCAACG
>DASVUA010000422.1:0-3708 GCA_036387295.1 Thermoanaerobaculia bacterium
GGTGTCGGTGAATGCAAAGTAGGCCGTGGTGCCCACGAGCGTGGCGCGGGGAAATCCGGAGCTGCGGGCGGAGGTGATGGCGGCGAGCTTCACCGGCTCGTCGCTGCGGCCGTCCGGGTGGACGCGGCGGGCGAAGATCGCGGCGTCTTTGGCGGCCCCTTCGATCCAGGTCACGAGTGCGCTGCCGTCGTTCAGCAGCAGCACGTCGACGCGTCCCAGCGCGTTGCCGCGATCGACGCGCGTGGCACGACCGAACGTCGCACCCGCGTCGCTCGAAAAGGCCACCTGCACCTGCGGCGTTTCTTTCGCGCCGGTGAACCACGCCAGCGCGGCGCGATCGCCGCGCGCATCGACCTGCGGTCCGTTGACCGGGCAGCCGGGGACTTTCCAGTTGTCCGCACGCACCCGCGCCGGATTGCTCCACTTGCCGTCGACGAGCCGCGTGAACGCGATGTCGCGCACTTCATCGCCGGAGCGGTCGCGATAGGCGACCAGCGGGCCGCGGCCGGTCATGGTCATCGCCGTCGAGCAGCACTCGCAGACGCGCGCGTCGAGCATCGATTCGGCGCGCACGTTGAGCGCGGCATCGAGCTCCGCGTAGCGCAGCATCATCGAGCCGGAATGACCGTGGCCATGCCCTTCCTGCATCTCCCGCCCATCGAGCCACACCAGCGCCACGCCCCCTTTCGGCAGCGCCGCGAACGAGACGAAGCCATGCTCGGCCTGTTTGCCGTCGCGATTCACGAGCAGCGGCTTGCGCCACGTCTTGCCGCCGTCGCCGGATGACGTGACCCAGACGTCGTACGCGTACGTCCCCTTGCCGCTTTTCTGCAGCCAGTGCGCGAAGAGGACGCCGTGCCCGTCATCGATCACCGAGGGAAAGTCGGCCCAGTTCACGAACAACTCTTTGCCTTCGACGATCGTGCGGGGCGCCGTCCAGCGTCCCCGTTCGAGCGCCGCGAACTTCAGCGTCCCCTCTTCGAGCCACGACATCAGCACGGCTCCATCGGCACGTGAGGCGAGATGCGGCGCGCTCGAACCGGTACCGGCGGGCGATGGGAGGGAGAGGAGAGCAGCGAGAACCGAGGCCAGGAACATTCAACGGTTATACACCTTCCCTGTCCGCCTCACCGGACCTCGGATAGACTGCGCCTTCAGCTCATGCGCACCATCGGAATCGCCGCAAAAACCATCGCCCCTCCCGCCGTCGCATACGCCGCAAAGATCGCTGCCGAGATTCGCGGCCGCGGGCTCGAGGTGATCTTCGACGAAGACACCGCCAACGCGATCGGAGGAGAAACGCGTTCGCTCTCGAAGAACGAGCTCGGGCGGCACAGCGATCTGCTCATCACGTTCGGCGGCGACGGAACGCTGCTCTCGGTTGCGCGCCACGCGCCGGAGCATGTGCCGATCGTCGGCGTGAACATGGGGACGCTCGGCTTCCTGACGGAGATTCGGGTCGAAGAGTTCCCCCGCATTCTCGAGCGCGTGCTCGACGGCAACTACGATGTCGAGCCGCGCGTCACGTTCACCGTTTCGGTCTCCGGCCCCGGCCGCGATTCGAGCGAGCGTTACCGGGTGCTCAACGATTGCGCGATCAACAAGAGCGCGGTCGCGCGCATCATCGAGATGAAGGTCAGCGTGGCCGGCCTCTTCGTTTCCACGTTCCGCGGCGACGGTCTCATCGTGGCGACTCCGACCGGATCGACTGCCTACAACCTCTCCGCCGGCGGCCCGATCATCTACCCGACCATGAACGCGGTGGTGATCACGCCGATCTGCCCGCACATGCTGACGAACCGGCCGCTCGTGCTGCCGGACGAGCTCGACATCGAGATCAGCCTCGCCACGCCCGATTCAAAAGACATCTTCCTCACGCTCGATGGGCAGGAAGGATTCGAGATCAGCGATCGCGACCGCGTCTGCGTGAAAAAGTCGGAAGAGCGCGTGCTGCTCGTGCAGTCGCCGGACAAGAACTACTTCGACGTGCTGCGCAACAAGCTGAAGTGGGGCGAGGGCTGAGACCGACGGCCGCGCGCGCTTACTGCGCGCGCAGCGACTGCTCGTAGCTCGAACGGACCGCGGCGACGTACGCACGCGTCTCGCGATACGGCGGCACACCGCGATACTTGGCGACCGCGCCCGGACCGGCGTTGTACGCGGCAAGCACGAGGTCGAGATCGCCGTTGAACGTGTCGAGCAGCGTGCGCAGGTAGCGCGTGCCGCCGAAGATGTTCTCCCTCGCGTCGAACGAATTCTTCACGCCGAGGAAGCGGGCGGTCGACGGCATGAGCTGCATGACGCCCTGCGCGCCGACGGGTGAGACGGCGTTCGCGTTGAATGCCGATTCGCGGCGCGCAATCGCGGTGACGAGGCGAGGGTCGACGCCGTGCGTGCGTGCGGCATCCTGAATGGCCGCGGCGAGATGCGCCGGCGCGTTGACCTGCGCACGCGAGTCGTACACCGCGGCGCCGAACGGACGGAACGCCAACGTGCGCGTGCTGCGAAGCGAGACCAGCGCCTCGCGGATGTCGCCGAAGAAGCGGTGCGCGGTGATGGCGCGATCGGTGTTCGAGATCACGACTTTGCCCGGCTTCTTCAGCCTGGCGGACGGGACGGCGGATGCGGAGAATTTGCGTTCGCCCGCGACGACAGTCGTCGCGAGACAAAGTGTGACCGTCATCACCATCCAGGTTTTCATAGGGCACTCACCGAACCGGGGTTCCCCGTGTAGCATTCCGCGCGATGCGACATCTGACTGCGCTTCTCCTCCTGACTCTGCTTGCGTGCAGGCCCGGAACGCCGGCAGCAGAAACCGTTCCGGCCGATCCGCACGGAACGGTTTTCGTCGGCGGCACGGTCGTTGCCGGCGCAACGCAGACGCCGCGCAGCGACTACGCGGTGTTCGTGAGCGGCGGCAGAATCCGGGAAGTCGGTCCTGCCGAAACCCTCCGCGCGGCGCATCCGAGTGCCCGCATCGTCGACACGACCGGCGCCACGGTTCTCCCCGGCCTCACCGATGCCCACGGGCACCTCTATGGCGTGGGCCTCGCGCTCGACATCGTGAATCTGGTCGGCTCGACCTCGTACGAAGAAGTGATCGCCCGCGTGAAGCAGCGGGCAGACGCGGCCGCGCCGGGCGAATGGATCACCGGCCGGGGCTGGGATCAGAACGACTGGCCGGTGAAAGAGTTCCCCACGGCGGCCGCGCTCGATGCGGCGATTCCGAATCATCCGGTGGTGCTCGAGCGCGTGGATGGCCACGCCACGCTCGCCAACAGCGCGGCGATGCGCGCCGCGGGCGTGACGGCGGCGACAGCCGATCCCGAGGGTGGGAAGATCGTGCGCGATTCCGCAGGGAATCCGACCGGCGTCTTCGTCGACGCCGCCGCGGTGCTGGTCGATCGTGCAGTGCCGCTGGCGACGCCGGAGCAACGGAAAGCGCGCGTGCTCGCAGCGGCGCGGGCGATCGCCGCGGCCGGCCTCACCGAAATGCACGACGCCGGGATCGACGCGCCGACCATCAAAGCGGTGCAGGAGCTCATCGACGAAAACCGTTTTCCGATCCGCGTCTACGCGATGCTCAGCGACAACGAGGCGCTCGTGAATCAATGGTTCGCGAACGGCCCGCTGGTGGGTTACGGCGGGCGCCTCACCGTGCGCGCCGTGAAGCTCTATGTCGACGGCGCGCTCGGCAGCCGCGGCGCG
>DASVUA010000423.1:0-5122 GCA_036387295.1 Thermoanaerobaculia bacterium
CCCGCCGCTCCACCAAATCGCGCGTGCTGCCGGGGATGCCGACCATCGATGCTCGGCGGGCTAAGAGCCCGCCGCTCCACCGGAAGGCGAACGCGCGGCTTGATGTGCGCGCGATGTACCGTGTCGGCGTGCAGGATCTCGAAGACGATGATCGTGATGAGCCGATCGAGCCGGTGGTCGAGCCGACGGCGTGTGCGGCGTGTGGATCTCCCGACATTGCGCGGACGTCGCGCGGGCTGATGTTCGCCGTTGCGGCGGCGGCGACGATCGGTGTGGGCGTGGCGGTGGGGCTGACCGATGCCGCGTTCTTTGCGGTGCTGGCGTTCGGCGTTTACTTTCTGATCTCGGGGCGCTGGCGCTGCAGCGAGTGCGGCGCAACGTGGGATTGACGCGCGCGGCTGGCAAGGCCGAGGACGCTCCCTGCGATGATCAGCAGCGCGCCGACGATGGTGCGCGGCGCGAGCGGCTCGTCGAGTAACAGCACGCCGAGAGCGATGGCGACCGGAATCTGGCCGTAATAGATGATGCTGGTGAGCGACGGCGCGAGCTGCGTCGTCACGCGCACCCAGAGCGTATGCGCCACCAGCGTCACGGCAACGGCCAGAAACAGCAGGCCGGCCCAGTCGCGCGCCGCCAGCGTCCAGACGGTCTTGTGAATGAAAAACGTGAAGCACAACAGCGCGAAACCGAATTGCCCGAGGGTGCGCAAGGGCGTCGGAATGTGCGACCAGCGTTGGTGCAGGAGCGGCAGCGTGGCGTAAAAGAATGCGCTCACGGTCGCGAGCAGCATTCCGACCGCGATGCCGTTGCCGAATGTAAAGCGCGGCACCACCAGAATCGCGCCCATTACAGCGAGGATCACTGCCACGATGTCGGTCCGCCTCGCCCGGTGATCGACAAAGAGTGCGGCGAGGATCAGCAGGTGCACGCCGTACGTCGATTGGCCGATCGCTGCAATGGACGCCGATGACGCTTTGATCGCGAAGAAAAGCGTCATCCAGTGGGCGAAGAACAGAACTCCGATGATCGCCAGGCGTCCGAGGTCGCGCGGCGGCAGGCGCCGCAGCGAACCGCGTCCGGCGAGCACGGCCGCGACGACGGTCGTCGCAACGGCCAGCCGGAAGATCCCGATCGTGTACGGATTGGCGGAAATGGTCCGTACGACGACCGGGATGCATCCGAACAACAGCAGCGCGACGAGCGCCTCGGCGGCAATGCGCAGCACGCGCTACTTCGATCCGCCGCCGAGGTTCAGACGCGCCAGTGCCACCCCGATGAAGTACTGGCGCACCTTGGTCAGCATCACGCCGGCCGAACCGTCTTCAATGCTCGTCAGCACTTTGAATCCAGTGGACGGATTGGCGAGATACGCAATCGACGCCTTGTACATCCGCTGCGTGCTCGGAAGCTTCGCCGTGTCGTCCAGATCATTGTGCGTGAGCGTGCCGGTCAATGTGAGCTGGTACTGATCGAAGAGGTACATATTGTAGTTCGCCGTCACGTCGAACACGGTGCCGCGTGAAGCAGCGCTCTGTCCCTCATGAACGCGATAGCCATAGGACGCCGTAAATGAAAGCGGTGCGGCAATGAAGTCGCCGTTCCGGCTGAAGAGTGTGATGGAGCGCAGGACCGGCACCCAGCCGGACACAGTGAGCACGGCGTCGGCATTGCGCACGTCGGAATGCACCGCCTTCTGATAGCGAACGTCCGCACCCGCTTTGCCGTGCATCCAGAGACGGCCGAACGACAAGCTCGTAAAGTGCGCGCCGAGCGACGCGGTGTTGTTGTCGATGAACCCGGTTGCGTCCTGATCGGTGGTGTCGATGGAGACGGTGGCAATGGTCTGCAGCAGCGGATTGTGCGAAGTGCCGAAGAAGCCGCCGCGTGCGTATTCGCCGTCGTACCGCAGCCGGATCGCGCCGGTGGGATCGCTCGTTTCGGCTGCAGGCGGATCGTTTGGTCCCGGCGCGGGCGGCGCCTGTCCGCTTGCATTTCCCTGTGTGGCCGGACCGACCGACCAGGTGTAACGGGTGGTATTGAGCGCTGAGGGAGCGGACTGCACGTTTGCACTGATGTCCTGCTCGCCGATTTTCAGCGTGACGGTCTGTCCCTGGTTGATGGCCGTGATGGCGGGCGTTCCTGATTCGAGCGGCGTCGTAATGATCACCGTCGCCAGCGCGCTTGACCGCACCTCCGCCACAGTGACGGCGAGCGGAACGCCTGTACCGGGATCGATGGTGAAATTCTGGCCGGCCGAGAGGGCAGGCATCGACGGGCACGAGGTGATCTCGATGCGGCTGGTCGGCTGCACCTGAATCTGCGGAACGCATTGCGCGCGCAACAGTGGCGCGATCCACAGAAGCGCCACAATGACGAGTTTCTTCATGGCGTCACCAGCCCCGCGATCCCTTTCACGAGATCGCTGACGACGGTGACCTGATTGCTGTTCTTGAGGTTCTGAAACGGGCCGGCCAGTCCGACGGAGTCGAAGCCTTTCGAGTTGATGCAGTCGCGCACGCCGTTGCCGATCAGCGTGATGACCGCGTCGTCGATGGTCGACCAGACGATGCGTGCCTCCGGTCCGGAGATGTGATTGAGCCCCTGCGCGTCGAAGGTCGAGACGATGCACTGCAGGATGATCTCGTTCTTGTGATCCTCGGGGCTGGCCGCGGTGCTCACCGCGAGCAGCGCGTCGTTCGCGATCGCTGCTTTGGACTTCTTTGTGGCCATGCGCTCTCTCCTTATTTGCGCGCGAGTATAGACAGCTCGCGCATTCGGCGCGCTGCCGCGTGTGATATCACCCGCGGGTGACTGATTTCCGATCCGACAATACTCACGGGGCTTCGCCCGAGATCCTCGAGGCGCTGACGCGCATCGGCGGCGGGACCGTCTCGTCGTATGGCCACGACGACCTCACGGCGCGCGTGCGCGAGCGCTGCCGCGAGCTGTTCGAGACCGACGTGGAGATCCTGCCGGTGTCGACCGGCACCGCCGGGAACGCGCTTTCGCTGGCCGTGCTGACGCCGCCATGGGGCGGCGTCTTCTGCCACGAGGACGCGCATGTGCATCGCGACGAAATGGGAGCGCCGGAGTTCTTCACGAACGGCGCGAAGCTCTTCCCGATCGCTGGTGCGAACGGGAAGCTCGACGCCACATCGCTGGCGGCGGCGATCGACGACATCGCCTGCGAAGGGCGCTCGGCGCGCCCGGCGTCGGTGAGCCTCACGCAGGCCACCGAGGCGGGGACGATCTACACGCCCGACGAAATGCGCGCGCTGTGCGAAGTGGCGCGAGCGCGCGGCTGCCGCGTGCACGTGGACGGCGCGCGGTTCGCGAACGCCGTCGTCGGCATGAATGCATCGCCGGCCGATCTCACCTGGCGCGCGGGCGTCGACGTGCTGGTGTTCGGCGCGACGAAGAACGGTGCGATTGCGGCGGAACTGATCGTAATGTTCGACAAGTCGCTTGCGGCGGAACTGACGACGCGCTGGCACCGCGCCGGACATCGTCTGTCGAAGATGCGTTTTCTTTCGGCGCAGTTCGATGCGTATCTCGAGCGCGATCTCTGGCTGCGCAACGCGCGGCACGCGAACGCGATGGCGGCGCGCCTCGGCGCGTCGATGCCGGAGTTGCTGCGGCCGGTCGAGGCGAACGTGGTGTTCGCGCGCCTTGCGCCTGAGGTGCTGGCGAAGCTGCGCGCGCAGGGCTTCCTCTTCTACGACTGGCCGTTGTTCGGCGAGGGAGCGGTGCGCCTCGTGTGCGGCTTCAGCACGACGGAGGCGGAAGTGGACGCATTGCTCGCGGCGTTGCACAGCGCGCGATGAACATTCACGGCCTGCTGCCCGAGGAGCTGGCGGCGCATCTGCGCGCGCACGGCGTGGCGGTGCGCGATGCGGAAGCGCGGCGCCTGCTCGCGCACGTCGTGGCGAACGGACGCGAAGGCTTTCCGCTCTCGCGTCCTGTCCCCCGGGCCGTGGAGCAGGCGGTGGATGCGCTCATTGATCGGCGGCGGCTCGAGATCGTGGAGCGTGCGACCGATCCATCCGACGGCTTCGTGAAGTATCTCTTCCGTTTGCACGACGGCGCGCTCGCGGAAGCGGTGCGCATTCCGCTCGAGGTGCCGGGGCGTTTCACGGTATGCCTCTCCTCGCAGGTCGGTTGCGCGATGGCGTGCGATTTCTGCGCGACGGGACGGCTCGGGCTGACGCGCAATCTCGAGCCGTGGGAGATCGTGGCGCAGTTCGTTGCGGTGCGCGACGAAGCGCCTGGCGAAGTGACCGGCGCGCTGTTCCAGGGGCAGGGCGAACCACTGCACAACTACGCGAACGTGATGCATGCCGCCGAGGTGCTGTCGCATCCGTGCGGCGGCCGGATCTCGGCGAAAAACATCACCATCTCGACGGTGGGGCTCGTGCCGGCGATTCATCGCGTCGCACGCGAGAAGCGTCCGTTTCGATTGATCGTGTCGCTGACCTCCGCGATCGACGAACGCCGCCGCACGCTGCTGCCCGCGGCCGGGGCGTGGCCGGTGAGTGAGCTGGCGGATGCGATTCGCGTCTATCAACGCGCCGCCGGCGGAAGGGTGACGATCGCCTGGGTCGTCCTCGGCGGCATCAACACCGGCCGCGACGAAGTGGACGCATTGCGCACGCACTTTCACGATGTGCCGATGCGCTTGAATCTCATCGACGTGAACGACGCCCGGGAAGACGGATACGCAAGAGCCACAGAAGCGGAGCTCGCCCAATTCCGCGACCACCTCCGCGACCTCGGCGCCCCCATCGTCCGCCGCTACTCCGGCGGCGCCGCGAAACACGCCGCCTGCGGCATGCTCGCCGCAATGCGCGCAGGGGCGTGAGGCGTAACGTCCGTTCTAGTGGAGCGGCGGGCGAGCGTCGAAGCCTGTCCTGAAGTTTTCTTCCGCGCGTGTGTTGAGTGGAGCGGCGGGCTTCAGCCCGCCGAGCAATCGTCGGCGGGCTAAAGCCCGCCGCTCCACCTAAAGTCTGCGCGACACACGTTCAAGTTGAAATACGCGCATTTCATCTTCAGATCGCGAGCGACGAAGTCGTCCAGTTCCGCACGCGCGTTTTAGTGGAGCGGCGGGCTCTTAGCCCGCCGAGCA
>DASVUA010000424.1:0-1962 GCA_036387295.1 Thermoanaerobaculia bacterium
ATCGATCTTCCGGAAGATCTGCGCCGTGATGTCGATCAGGTAGCTATCGAGTTCGCCCTTATTCCACTCGCCAAAGATCTCGGCTAATTCCGCCGCCTCCAAGCCAAGGACGTCCTTCAGGATGGCGTACGATTCGCAGATGAGCTGCATGTCGCCGTACTCGATGCCGTTGTGCACCATCTTGACGTAATGCCCGGCGCCGTCAGGGCCCATGTAGCGGCAGCACGGCTCGCCATCAACCTGCGCGGCGATCTTGCGGAAGATCGGCGACACGATCTCCCACGATTCGCGTGGACCGCCCGGCATCATGGAAGGTCCTTTCAGCGCCCCTTCTTCGCCGCCAGAGACACCGCAGCCGACGAAGTGAATGCCATGCGCTTCGAGTTCTTTCCCGCGCCGCTGTGTGTCGGTGAAAAGCGAATTGCCGCCGTCGATGATGACGTCGCCCTTTTCGAGGAGCGGCCTTAGCTGCGCGATCACAGCATCGACCGGCGCGCCGGCCTTGACCATGATCATGGCCTTGCGCGGTCGTGCTAGCGCCCCGACGAACTCTTCGATCGAACGAGTCGCCACGATATTCTTCCCACTCGCCTTCCCCGCGGCGAACTTCTCGGTGACTTCGGTCGTGCGATTGAAGACGGCCACCGAGAAGCCTTTCGACTCCATGTTCAACACGAGGTTCTCGCCCATCACCGCGAGGCCGATGAGTCCAATATCACATTGCTTCGCGCTCATTTTGCGTATCTCCTGTCTCTCTGCCGGACCGGCCGAGCTATCCCGTATTTACCACGCATGGCAACCCCCGTCTGCGAAGTTTTGCTGACCGATTTGCCGCTTCTCGCACCGGATCAGGCGTTTGCAGAAGAGGCTGGAGCAATTGTGGACTTCTGGGGCGTGGTGCGTGGGATGGAGAGGGGCGACCGCATCAGCGGCATCGAGTATGAAGCGCATCGTGCCATGGCAGAGCACCAGCTGCTCGCGCTGGCGCACGCGACTGCGGAACGCTTCCCGATCCGGATGATCACCATCCGTCATCGCATCGGTTTTGTGCCGGTAGGTGAGGCGTCGCTGTTGGTGCGCCTCGGCGCCGGACATCGTGCGGAGGCTTTTCAGGCGATCCAATGGAGCGTCGATGAACTGAAGAAGCGCGTCCCGATTTGGAAGCACCCCCGCGCCGCGTCGTCATCGGCCGGGAGCGATTCTCTTAAGTATAGCACGAGCCTTTCCGCCGCGGAATGAACTGGGCAAATCGTCTCACTGTCAGCCGCCTCGGACTGACGATCCTGTTCGTGCTCGCGCTGAACTCGCAGTGGCCATTTGCCTACACGCTGGCGCTCGTCCTGTTCATCGTCGCCGGGATTACCGACTACGTGGACGGGGAGATCGCGCGCCGCTACCAGTCTGTGACCAACTTCGGCAAGTTGATGGACCCGCTGGTCGACAAGATCATGGTTGCGGCGGCTTTCATCTCGCTCGTGCCACTCGGCGCGATCCCAGCTTGGGCTGCGACGATCGTGGTGGCGCGCGATTTCTTGATCACCGGCCTGCGTCTAATCGCGAGCTCTGAAGGCCGCGTTCTGCCCGCCGAAAGCCTGGGAAAGCACAAAACGACGTGGCAGATCATTACCGTCGTTTTCTTCCTCCTGCTGCTCGCGCTGCGAGAGCTGAATTTCGCCGATGGCGCGAGCGGATGGTGGCCGCGCGCGTGGGAGGAGGGCGGGGCGGTGCTGGTTTGGATTACCGTGGCACTGACGCTCTACTCAGGTCTCGGATACGCATGGCGGCACCGCGAGATCGTCGTGACGGATCGTTAAGCTGCAGAGGGCACAACCTCAATTCTCCCGACGACGGGGTACGTCCGGACAGCCGGACGGTTTCAAGAAGCCGCAGCGTGGGACAGTTCTATCGGGCGCAGCCGACACTTCGGAGCGCAGCGATTTTGCCCTGCGACAAGGCCGCTCA
>DASVUA010000425.1:0-5756 GCA_036387295.1 Thermoanaerobaculia bacterium
CCAGGCCCGCCATGTAGAGGAGGAACGCGCGGCCGGTCTGCCCACGTCCGAAGTTCATCCGCTCGGGAACGAATCCGGTGCGGCGGCGGATGTCGAGGTCGTCGTTCGGCCGCCCGTTGATGCTGATGGTGCCGTGATCGGGATTGAGGAAGCCGAGCAGACACGACATGAGAGTCGTCTTGCCGGCGCCGTTCGGTCCGATGAGCCCGACCACTTCGCCTGGAGCGACTTCGAGCTCGACGCCTTTCAGAACTTCATGCGCCCCGAACGCTTTGCGCAGCCCGCGCACCTCGATGGTCATTGAGTCTTGCGCGCCCGCAGTCCGTTCGAAATCTCTTCGAGCCGCGCCTGATGAAACTCGTGGATCAACCGCGGCAACTCCGGTTCCTGCGAAACGTCGAAATCCGCCGTGTAGACCTTCTTCAACGCGCCGCCGAGATACACCTTGGTCTCCACCCGCCAGCTCGGCTTCGCAAAGAACTCGGTCTGAATGGTCAGCTTCTTCTCGCCGACGTCGATCGCGTCAACACGACCCATCGGCGCATTCTGTGGTTCGGGCATCAGGGGGAGTGTAGCGCGGCGCGATGCGCCGCGGGCGTTGGGCGTTTGGGGGTAAGCCGCTTAGCGCGCTACGCTCGCCTGCGTGAAGCCTAGCGTGTATCTCGAAACCACGATCGTCAGCTATCTGGTCGGCTGGTTGAGCCGGCACGATCTGTACGTCGCGGCGAACCAGGAATATACGCGTCAGTGGTGGTCGGAACGCCGCAATGGCTTCGAGCTTTTCGCCTCGGCTGTCGTCATCAAAGAAGCACGGGACGGCGACGCCGACCTCGCGGCTGCCCGCCTCGAGTACCTTCGCGAAACGACGCTGCTCGAAGTAACCGGTGAAGCAGACGCGCTGAAGAGTGATCTGCTGCGGGAAGCTGCACTGCCTCGCAAAGCTGAACTCGATGCGCTCCACATCGCAATCGCCGCCGTTCACGGGATGGATTACCTGCTGAGCTGGAACTGCCGGCACATCGCGAATGCGGTGACGCTTCCGAAGGTTTACGCAATCTGCCGCCGTGCGGGCTACGAACCTCCGTTCGTCTGTACGCCGCCCGAGTTGATGGAAGGACAGCAATGATCGAAGATCCGATTGTCGAGGAAGTCCACAGGACGCGTGAACGGCTTCTGAAGACATACCCCACCTCCGAAGAGCGCGCGACGCAGTGGCGGGAGATCGAGCGCGAGTTCAGCGAACGCGTGGTGCGCCTCGACCCGAAAGTGCCGGTGACGACCGAGCGGAAGATTTCGTAGACCGCTACCGCACCGCGCTCATCGAACTCGCCGCACGCTTCTGCGGCATTTCGCTTCCGCACGCGATTCGATCTGGCGGACGCGTTCGCGCGAGAGGTTGAGGATCTCGCCGATGTCGCGGAGGGTCAGTTCGTCGTCCTGAAGGACGCCGTATCGGAGCTTGAGGACAGTTTTTTCTTCGAGCGTCAGCTCTTCGACCGCCGTTTGCACCGAGGCGTGCTCGCGCAGGTGCTGGAGGTGCGGAAGGCGTTCTTTCTGGAGATCGGGAGTCACGTTGTCGCGGCGGTCGTCGAGCTCGTACCAGTAGTGGAACCACGCTTTCGGATTCGGGTTCGTGTAGAGGAGCAGGACGGCCAGCTCGCTTTCGGTGATCGCGAGCTTTTCGCAGAGCTTTGCTTTTCCGCTTTCGAGGAGCGCGGCGACGTTCGACGCCTCGCGATTGAGAAACGCTGCAAGCTCGACGATGCTCTTCGGCACGTTGTCGCTCACGCCGTGCCGCAGCGTCAGCACGAGGCGCTCTTTCGGTGAGAGCTCCGACATGTGCAGCAGCAGTTCTTCGCGGCGCGACTGCGTCTGCATCTCATCCTCGGCGGACGGGATCATCGTCTGCTCGACCACATCGGCGAGCTCGGTGTGCGAGTCGCCGTCGAGCTCCGCGTTGAGCGAGTAGTTGTCCGCGTTGGCCTGAAGGAGCGTGTTCACTTCCTTCACCGTCACGCCGAGGTTTTGCGCCAGCTCATCGGGCGTCGGAATGTGGCTGCCTTCACCGATCGCGGTGGCGATCGCCTTCTCCAGGCGATACATCAGATTGGCGCGCTTGGGCGGCAACCGGAACGCGCCCGCCTGTTCGGAGAGCGCGTGCAGGATCGACTGCCGGATCCACCAGACCGCGTACGTGATGAACTTGACGTTCTTGTCGGGATCGTACTTTTTCGCGGCGTGGATCAGGCCGATGTTGCCTTCGTTGATGAGGTCGAGAAAGTGGACGTGTGCGTTGCGATAGCGCTTCGCGTACGACACCACGAATCGAAGGTTCGCTTTGACCAGTTCCTCGAGCGCGCCTTTGTCGTTCTCGCGAATGCGAAGGCCGAGCTCCTTCTCCCGCTCGGGGGTGAGCCGCGGGACTTTGGCGATCTCCTGCAGGTAATGATTGAGAAGATCGTGCGACTCTTCGCGTGCTTCGTAGCGGGCCATTTGGAGAGCGAGAATTTTACACCCGCTCTCCTTTCCCGACCGCCTATCTCCGCGCGACGCGCGTGACGTTTCTCGGGCTGTCGCCGAGCTCGCGCGCGATCACTTTCGCGTCGACCTCGACGCGCACCAGAACCGTGTCTTCATCATCGTGCGCGAGCACGATCAGCTCGATGCGGCCGTCGTCCGCGGGACGCGCGTAGATGAAGCTCCACTCCTTCGACTTCCGCGACCACACCTGCACGAGCGGCGTGAAACCGCGTCCGATCTTCGCGCGCATGATGCCCTGCAACTCTTTCGGGTCGACCTTCTCCGCGCCTTCGAACGTGACGAGTTGAAAGTCGTGAACGCCTTCCGGTGCGACGAGACGGACTGCGAGCCGCGCGACGCCGAGAAACGGGATCCAGATGCGGCTCACTCCCTTCTTCGAATCGATCGCGTGCGCGACCTCCGCGAAGCCGGCGTGCACCGGCTGCGCGGCGATGACGATGAGAAGCGCGGCGGCTGCGAGTCGTTTCGTCATGGCTACTTTTCCTTCGTGATCTCAGGGATCCCGAACTGTCCTTCGAGCGCGGCAAGGCGGTCGATGTCGATGGGGCCGTTGATGTTGACGACGGTGAATTCGCGCGGCTCGGCGGAGATGACGACGAGCCCGATGATGCTCTCGCCGCGCATGTTGGCGTAGATGTTCACGTTGTCTTTTTTCTTGCTGCGCACCGTCACGAGCGGCTTCCAGGCGGCGCTGAGCTGGTTCTTCACCACGTTCGCGAGATTGCGGTCGTACTCCCCTTCCCGCGCGAACTGGTAGCTGCGGACGTAGATGCCTTCGAGGCCGCTGATCATGTCGCGCAGCGCGCGCTCGTCGGCGTCTTTGCCGGAGAAAAATTTCGCGGCCATCCGCAGCATCGAGGCGTCGAGCGTGATGTCGACGACTTCTTCCGCCCGATCGGCAAGACCCGGAAAGTCGAGGTTGATTTTCTGCGCCGCGGCAGGAACGGCAACGGCGATGGTGAGTACGAGTGTGGCGATGAATTTACGCATGTCGGTTTGTCTCTCCTGTCAGTCGTTGGAGCCGATCGAACGCACTTCCTGCTGCGCGTATCGCATCTTTTCTGAGGTGATGCGCATGGCCTCGAGCACCTGCTCTTTGGCCTGCTCGCCGCGGCGATGCTCGACGACTTTGTGCGTCGCGTAACCCCCGAGGACGAGGCAGAAGGTGACGGACGCCGCGGCGGTGCGCCACCAGTGGCGCGGTTGCATCGCCGCCTGTCCGGACAGGCGTGCGGTCTCCGTTCCTTCGCTGCGTTCCTCTTCGATGCGCTGCATCACGCGTGCGGCGAAACCGGCCGGCGGCGCCTCGGCGCGCAGTGCGCGTTTGAGATCGTGCTCCAGGGTCATGAATGCTTCTCCAGTTTTCTGCGCAGCGCCAGGAGGGCGCGATGCAGGTGGCTTTTGACGGTGTTCACGGGGATGCCGACGATGCGGCAGATTTCGGAAGGATCGAGATCTTCCTGATACCGCAGCGTCACGACGGCACGTTGCAGCTCGGGCAGCGCTTCGATGTGCGCGCGCAGACGGCGATCGAGAAACGGATCGCGATGCTGATCGACTGCGCGCAGCTCGACGTCGTCGAGACTGACCGCTTTGAGCTTCACGCGGCGCGCCTGATCGATGCAGCGGCGGGTCGTCACCTGGCGCAACCAGAACAAAAGGTGCGCATCGGACTCGATCGCGTCGAGGCTGCGATAGAGCTGCAGAAAGACGTCCTGCGCCGTTTCTTCGGCGCGGGAGCGATCGTTGAAGAAGTGGTAGGCGACGCTGTAGACCATCGCCTCGTGACGCTCGATCAATTCGGCAAACGCCTCGTGATCGCCCGCCTGCGCTCGCGAGAGCGCGGTGGGAAGCTCGATCACCTCAGCCACGATTGCCGTCATCCTGAGGCTATATACGCAGCGTTCAGGATTCGGGTGCAGAAAGTTGGCGCGCGCAGCGCGGTACCCCGCGTTTCGCGTGAGCGGCGGTGTGCCCGCGGGACGATTGTCTCCGCGGGCTTCAGCTCGAGAACATCACCTGCCGGCTGTTTTCTGCAGCGTCATCTCGAAGAACTTCGTCCAGGTTGCGCCGTGGTCGCGCGTCATTTCGCCGACCTCGTTCCATTCGCCTTTTTCTGTGAGGCGGATGGTGTAGCGCATGCGACCCTGCGGCGTGTCGAAGCCCCAGACGGCGGTGTTCGGTCCGGTGAGGTCGAGCGTCGTTTCGAGGTCGGGACGGCCGGCGACCCAGGTGGCGAAGCGATACGTTTTCTTCGCCGCGTTCCAGGAGATCACGGCCAGCGCGTCGTGCACGACGTCACCCGCGGTGCCGTTTTCGAGCTTCCGTTTGCCGAGCCCTTCGACCAGCAGCACCTGACCGCCGAGCTTCGACTGCACGCGCTCGGTCTGCAGAACGTACGCGCGGTTGCCGGGGCCTATCTGCATCCACGCATCCCCTTTCCATTCGCCGGCGAGGAAGTCGAGTTTGCGCATTTCGTCGTTCGCCGCGCCGGCCGCGGGGCCATTCGCGACACCGTTCGCGGACGTGAAGGCGGTGAAGAGCACGACCAGGAGTACGACTGTTTTTCTCATGCGCCGCACGATACGCGGCGCGCGCCGGCCGGCAGTAGTGACGGACGTCATGCGCCGTCGATGACGAGCGCCATGAGGCGATCGGTCTGAAGGTCGCTGCCGATGAGAAACGGATGACTGCCAAAGTCGACGAAGCCGCACTTTTCGTAGAAGCGGATCGCACGCGGGTTGCGCTCCCAGACGCCGAGCCAGACGCGTTTCGCGCCGCGCTCGCGTGCGACGTCGATCGCGTGCTGCATGAGCTCCTGCGCGATGCCTTCGCCGTGATGCGCACGATCGACGTAAAAGCGGGCGATCTCGACCTCGTTCTCCGAAATGCGCAGATGCGCGTACGCGAGCAGCACGCCGTCGCGCTCGACGAGCAGCACGGCCTGATTCGGATCTTCGAGCTCGCGCCGCTGCTGCGTTTCGCCATACGCCTGCCCGACATACGCATCCATATCCTCGGCGCGATTGTCGGCGGCGAACGCGTCGCGAAACGTGCGCGCGCCGAATGCAGCCAGCGTGGCGGCGTCGTCCGGTGTGGCAAAACGGATGGTGCGTAGTGACATGGCCTTCAGTTTACGATCCGAGCCTCGAGGGCCGGCCCCGGCGTCGTACTTGTGGAGCGGCGGGCTCTCAGCCCGCCGGCTGTCGATGAGC
>DASVUA010000426.1:0-1848 GCA_036387295.1 Thermoanaerobaculia bacterium
CCCGCCGCTCCACCAAAGCCACGGCAGGGGCTATCGGAAATCGCGAATGAGGACGATGTCGCTCACCGCCGAGCCGCGCGAGAGCGCGATCTGCGTTCCATCCGGCGACGGAGCAAAGTTCCAGATGAACTGCTCGTCGAACTTCGTCACCGGCCGCGGGGCGCTTCCGTCGAGAGGCTGCAGCCAGACGTTCGAGACATTGCCCTGCTGCTTCATGAACAGCACGGCGCGCGAATCGGCGGCCCAGCGGACGAAGCCGCGCACGCCGTGCCAGTCAAAAAGGCGCGGCGTGCCACCGTTCACCGGCATCACGGCCGCGCGCCATCCGGTCGCCTCGCTGTAGAGACTGAACGCGATCGACGTTCCATCCGGCGAGATCACCGGCACTTCGGCCGCCGCGTCCGCGAAGACGACCTCCGGCCTGCCGCCGTCGATCGGCACCCGCTCGATGCGCGACGGCGCCAAATGGGCGTTCACGTAATAGACCCACTGCCCATCGCGCGACAGCGTCGGACTGAACTCGCTCTTTCCGCGGGTGAGCTGCACGACGTTCGATCCGTCGGAATCCATCCGCCAGATGTTCGCCTCGCCGTTCCGGCCCGAGCTGAAGACGATGTAGCGCCCGTCGTGCGTCATCCGTCCGTTCGTGTTCCACTCCGTGCTGTCGCGCGTCAGGGGGCGGACGTCGGTTCCATCTGCATTGGCGGTCAGGATCTCCGACGCGCCGGTGCGGCTCGACGCGAACAACAACCGTCCGTCGGGCGTCCAGGCGAGGCCGTAGTAGCCGTCCAGCGAGCGCGCGCCATGGGTGATCTGTCTCGCGTCATCGGGCGCGGCGGCATCGACGATCCAGAGATGGTGAAAGGCGATCTGCTGCTCGATCGCGATGACGTTCGAGTCTGGCGACACTTTCAATTTGTTGTAGTCGTGCAGGTCGTTCGTCAGACGTCGCGCGCGTCCCGACGGATAGTCGATGAGCCAGACCTGGTACGGGTCACGCTGCTCGCTCCGTCCCACCACGACGAGGCCGGAGCCGTCGCCGAGCCACGCGACCTGCGAGATGCGATTCCACGCGGGCGAGGGAACGCGCTTCAGACTGCCGCCCGCGGCCGGGATCTCGAAGAGGCCGAACGTCCAGCGCCGCACCGGATCGCGCCACCCTCCGCACACGACCAGCCGCCGGCCATCGGGCGACCACGACGGAGAGGTGTTTCCGACCTCGAGCCACCGCTGTTCGTCGCCGAGGGTGGCGATCACCCGCTCGCGTGCGCCGGCGAGACTCGCCACCACGAGCTGATGCTCGAGCCGGCCGTTGGCGCGCTCGATCGCGAGCTCGCGCCCGTCCGGAGAGAGACTGAAGTCGCTCCAGACGTTCGTCGCCACCTGCTGCGCCGCGCCGCCGAAAAGCGGAACGCGAACCACCGTCCCGTTGTCCGACTTGCCGCGGAACGTCTTGTAGAGAAGCTCGTTGCCGTCGTGCGAAAAGTTGAGGCTCGAGTAGCCGCCCGCGAGCGGCGGCAGGACCTGCACGGCGCTGCCCGTGGCAATGTTTTTCAGCCAGACCGTCTGATCGGCGTCGTCGGCGACGCGATAGGCGACGAACCGCCCGTCGGGAGAGATCGCCGGCTCGGATGCGTTGCTCTCGGTGGTCAGCCGCTCGAGCCGTGGCGCGGCGACGCGGACGAACCCCGCTTCCACCGCCGGCTTTCCACGCGAGCTCGTGCTGCTCGTGCGGTTCAGTATGACACCGCCAATCAGCAGGCCGGCTGCTGCCACTGCCGCGATCACGCCGCTGCGTTGCCAGCTCCGCGGCGAGAGTCGCGGCAAAGTGCGGTCGGCGATGATCTC
>DASVUA010000427.1:0-2731 GCA_036387295.1 Thermoanaerobaculia bacterium
CTTCCTGAGCCGCGAAGACGGCGAAGCACCTTCTCCGTCGTTCGGGGGAAGGTCCTTCGCTTCGCTCAGGATGACAAGGTCGTCGTCCAGCGGCAGTCCTTCGAGTTTCCGTCCCGGCAGATCGTTCTTGAAGTAGATGACGCGCGGCGAGAGCGCGCCCTGCAGCGTCTCGACGATGAGCGGCTTCAGTCGCTCCACGCCGCGATTCGCGATCTCGACCACCAGCACGTCGTCGTAGCGGTCGATGACGAGACTGCTCAATTCGTCGCCTTCCGCATGCAGCAGGCGGGCGGCGTTCGTCGTCTCGTCGAAGATGTGCGCGCGGCGCGCGATCGCGCCGGTGATGCGCGCGGCGATCGTCTCCGGCGTCAGCTCTTCGTCGGAAAACGTGAGCGCGCGCAGGCGGATCTGCGATTGCTTCGAGTAGAAGCCCGACGCGATCCGCGCGCCGCCTGCATCGACGAGATCGGCGATCGCGGCGTCTTCCGGGCCGCGCTCGGTCTGAATCGCGCCGGCAAAAATCCACGGATGCCGGTTCGCGATCACGCGCTCTTTTCCCCGCTTGAGGACGAGGCGGCGGCGGCGTTCGGGAGCGAATAGTTCGTCAACCATCGATGGCCGTTATAATCCGCGCGATGTCGAAAACGCGAGCCCGTACGTTCCATACGCAATGCCAGGAAGAGGTCTACCGGCAGGTCAAGACGTATCTCGACGAGCTCGTCGACGACCATTCGGATGACGCGGAGCACTGCGATTTCTACCTGAAGTACGGCTCGACCGTGCTCGAGATCTCGATCGATCCATACGAGGAAGACGATGCGGTGGTCGAGATCCTCGCCTTCTGCGTGCAAGGTGTCGAGCCGACGTTCGAGCTGATGACCGAACTGCTCAACCTCAACGCGGAGGTACCGCTCGGCGCGTTCAGTCTGGTCGGCAATGACATCTTTTACTCGCACTCATTTCTCGGCCGCCGGTTGCGTCCCGAGCAGCTGATCGCGTCGCTCGGCAGCGTGGCCAGCGTGTCGGACGTCTACGACGAGCGGCTCGTCGCGAAATACGGCGGCGAAACGGCGCTCGAACGGCTGCGGAGCAACGCCAAACGCCATCGCTCGGTTGCCGCGCACGCGCAGAATAATTAGCGGCATATCGCTTGCTGTATTCGAGGTTGATGACCCACTCTCGAACTGCCGTAACCCTCTCGACGCTGACACTTACAGCCGTGCTGTTCGGTGCGGCGTGCACGGGCGGAACGGAATCGAACGCGGCGGATGAAAAAACGCCGTCGCGTGAAGCTCCGGCCGCGGAACGACAGGTGGACGCCGCACACGCGCTGGGGCAGATCAACGCCGCCATTCCGGTCTACCAGGGCGCGCAGTACCGCGACGACCTCACCCGCCGCGACGAAGTGATGATCCGCAATCAGCACGGGCCGAACGCGCAGGTCTACACCCTCGCTACCGACGACTCGTTCCCGCAGGTCTATCACTTCTACACGACGTATCTCGCGCAGTTCCGCGGCTTCCCGTCGCAGGAAACGTATCCGCCGGAGAAGAAGAACTGGCGCACGCTCGAAGTGCGGCTGAATCAGGCGATGCAGGACCCGTTCATCCCCGGCGAAGCGCTCGATCCTAACGGAAAGCAGGTCACGCTGCAGATCGCCGAGACCGAAGCCGAGCCGCGCACGGTGATCCGCTACATCGTCACCGATCGCCCGGCCACGCAGCCCGCAACGCCCGAACCGGTGACCACCGCATCGAGCGGCGATCCCGGCAACGTTGTGGCACGATAGGCTGAGAGAATTCGGAATTGAAAATTGAGAATTGAAAATTGAAAAATCGGGACACCGGCGGTGCGCTCCGATTTTTCAATTTTCCATTTTCAATTTTCAATTCCATCGATCTCCCATGTTCCGCCGCATTCTGATTCCAACCGACTTCTCGACCGCATCCGAGTGGGTCTTCGACGACGCCGTGCGCATCGCCGGTTCGAGTAGCGCGGAGCTCGTGATTCTCCATGTGCGCCGCACGTGGCCGTCCAATCCCGACGAGCTGCGCTTCCCCGCCGATCCAGCGCTCTACGAATACGCGGAGCAACAGGAGCTCGACCGCCTGCGCGACCGCGTCCGCCGCGCAAACGCGACGCTCGCGACTCGCCTGCTGGTGCGTCAGGCACCCGACGCCGGGGGCGAGATCTGCCGCACCGCCACCTCGGAAAACGTCGATCTGATCGTCATCGCCACACACGGCCGCCATCACGTCGCACATCTCCTCGTCGGCTCCACCACCATGTCGGTGCTGAAAGAGCCGCCTGCACCGGTGCTCGCGATCCGTTACGGCATCCGCCGCCGCGCGGCACTGCAGCGCGTGCTCGTGCCGTTGCACCTGCAGCAAACCTCCCATCGTGCCCTCGAGCTCGCGGCGTCAGTCGCGAACGAGATTCACCTCGTCACCGTCTGCGACGACGACGATCAGAAGCGCGCCGAAGCGCTGCAGAACGAAGTCGCCGCGACCGTCCCCCGCGCAAAAACGGCGATCGTGCACGGCAAAGATCCAGCCGAAGAAATCATCAAGTACGCCACCAGAAATGACGCCGACGCGATCTTCATCAACGCCGCCGCCGAGCCGAGCAAACGCAAGCTCGACATCGTCCGCAACGCACCGGTGCCGGTGATGATCGTCTGAGACGTGTTGTCGGTTCCGTTCACCGACAAAGACGCTCCTGTGGAGCGGCG
>DASVUA010000428.1:0-1551 GCA_036387295.1 Thermoanaerobaculia bacterium
CGGGCAATGTCGGTACGATCGTACGGCTGGCGGCAGCGTTCGATGCGGCCGGCGTGCTGCTCCTCCCCGGCTGCGCCGACGCCTTCAACGCCAAAGCGATCCGCGCTTCCGCCGGCGCGATTCTCTCGGTCCCGGTCGCGCGCATCACCACGCGCGAGCTCTTCGACGCCAACGTTCCGCTCTTCGCCACCGCCATGGACGGCGCGCGCGTCGATCCCCCCTCACGCAATGCAGTGCTCGTCTTCGGCAACGAAGGCGCCGGCGTCTCCGACGAAGTGCAGCACCACGCGACAAAGCTCGCCGTCGCCATGACGAGCCGCGTCGAATCGCTCAATGTCGCATCCACCGCGGCGATTCTGATGGGGAGGAGTTTTGTGTTGCGGGGGTAGTGGGGGCGTTGGGGGTTGGTCGGTGCCGTTGGGGGTTGCCCGTTGGGGGTTGCCCGTTGTCCGTTGCCCGTTGCCCGGGCCTTTTTGCTGGCGCGGCGCGCGCGCCAAGCCGCACGCGCGTCCCGCGCTGAGTGCCGCCCAGGCGATGAAGCCCTGGCAACGGGTAACGGGCAACGAGCAACCGCAACCGGCAACGCCAACGCCACTCCACGCTACGATGCGCCCCCATGACCAAGCTGCTCATCGTCGGCACGCCACTCGGAAATCTTGCGGACATGCCGCCGCGGGCGGTCGCTGCGTTGAAGTCTGCCGATTTGATTCTGTGTGAGGACACGCGCCACACGCGCAAGCTGCTCACGCATTTCGGGATCGACCGGCCGACGGACAGCTATCACGAGCACAACGAAGATCAGAAAGCGGCGTCGCTCATCGCGCGGATCGAGGGGGGCGAAACGCTGGCGCTGGTGAGCGATGCGGGGATGCCGGTCGTCTCCGATCCCGGTTATCGCATCGTGCGGCTCGCGCGCGAGCGCGGCGTGACCGTCGAGCCGATTCCCGGTCCGTTCGCGGGCGTGCTGGCGCTCGTCGCGAGCGGGATCGCGCCGCTCCCCTTCACGTTCCTCGGCTTTACTCCGCACCGGCAGGGCGAACGCCGCGACTTCTATCGCACCGCGGCCGCGCTGGCGCATACCGTCATCGTCTACGAATCGCCCGAGCGCGTCGTCGCCTCCCTCGAAGACGCGCTCGAAGTCCTCGGCGACACGGAAGTCACGGTCGCGCGCGAGATGACGAAGATGCACGAGGAGTTCGTGAGCGGCTTCATCTCCGAAGTGCTCGCGCTGCTTCGCGACCGCGACCGCGTGCACGGCGAGATCACCATCATCTTCGCCGCCCCAAAAGCAGAAGCGCCCGCGGTGTCGCCCGACGCCGTCCGCGCCGAATTCGAACGCCTCCGCAATACCGGCATGCGCCGCAACGACGCAGTAAAAGCCGTCGCCGAAAAATTCGGCCTCCGCAAAAACGACGTCTACAAAGTACTGATCGACCCCGCGCCATAACGGACTGCACAATCGCCGCGAAAGCGGAGGCTGCCGCCTCCACGAGTAAGAGCGGCGACTGAGGGTCGCACTCCACACCAAAGCCTGTCTGGTGGAGCGGCGGG
>DASVUA010000429.1:0-4049 GCA_036387295.1 Thermoanaerobaculia bacterium
CCCGCCGCTCCACAATCCCTCGCTTTTACAACCGCGGGTGGCGGCGGTGCCAATTGGTCTTTGACTGAAACAGTCTTGCCGCGGCGAGCACCGCATTGTCGTCGAGCGCGCGGCCGACGAACTGGATTCCGGCGGGGAGACCTTTCTCCGTGAATCCGGAGGGGACGCTGATCGCCGGCAGGCCGCACGCGTTGCCGATGCCGCCGAGGGGATCGGAAAAGGCGAAATCGACCTCGAGGTTTGCCTCGAGAGGCGTCGCCACGATCGGCAACGACGCCGCCGCGAGCACGTCGACGCGATCGAACAACGGATCGATTTTTTCCTGCAGCACTGTGCGCAGACGTTGCGCGCGAAGGTAATCGTGGCCGGAGATCGTGCGGTTCACGTAGCCGCCGAGGCGGCTGCCGGGATCGGTGAGCTCCGCCACGCGGCCGCTATCGATCAACTCATCGAAGGCCGAAGCCCCTTCGACCTGAATCGTCACCGCGGCCGCCATTTCCCACGGTCCCTCCGGCAGCTCGACGTCGACGATCGTCGCACCCGCATTGCGCAGCGTCGTGAAGGCGGCTTCGGTGAGCGCCGCGATCTCAGGCTGCAGATTCGCGCCCCACGCATTCGTCAGGCGCCCGATCCGCAGCGCGCGCGGTTTCGTCTCATAGCCGAAGCTCGCCTCGTCCGCGGGCAACGAATGCCGATCGCCGCGATCGTGCGCCGCGAGCGCGGCGAGGATGAAGCCGCAATCATCCGCGCTGCGCGCCATCGGCCCGATCTTGTCCATCGAATACGAAAGCGCCATTGCGCCGCCGCGGCCGACACGGCCGAACGTCGGACGCAGCCCCGACACGCCGCACGATGCGGAAGGACAGATGATCGAGCCCCACGTCTCGGTGCCGATTGCGAACGCCGCCAGACCTGCCGCCACGATCGCGCCGGAGCCGCTCGACGAGCCGCACGTCCAGCAGGTCACGTTCCACGGATTCTTCGCGCCGCCGGTGAGCGATGCGGTGCCGAAGCGATAGCCCATGCCGCCGGCCAGCTCGATCATCGCCGCCTTCCCGATCAGCACCGCGCCCGCGGCATTCAGCCGCTTGATCACGTTTGCGTCGTACGCAAATTTCTGGTTCGCATACGGGCGTGCGCCCCACGTGGTCGGATAGCCGTCGGCCGCGAGCAGGTCCTTCGCCGCGTAAGGGATGCCATGCAGCGGGCCGCGATAGCGCCCCGCGCTGATCTCGCTCTCGGCCGCACGCGCCTCGGCCAGCGCGCGCTCGTGCGTCAGCGTGACGTACGCGTTCAACGTCGCGCCGAGCGTTTCGCTCCGGCGCAGATACGCTTCGGTCAGCTCGACCGGCGACAACTTCTGCGCCGCGATGCGCTGCGCGAGCTCGCCGACGGTGAGATAGAGAACGTCTTCGCCGATGCTCATGATTTTTCGGAACGGACGCGGCGCGGACGGGCGGGACGGCGATAGACGCGGAACAGCGTCGCCGGCTCGACCGCATTGTCGAGCGGATACGCGCGCATCGCGTCGAAGCCTTCCTGCGACCCGCGGATGTTGCGGCGAATCTCCGCTTTCTGTTCTTCGCTGAAGCGGTCGCCGTACCGGCCGAAGAGCAAGGCGATTCGCGCTTCCGATTCAGGTGTGGCGGGCGGCGCCGGCGTCTCGGCGCGCACCGTGGCGGCGACCGAAGCGGCGGCCACTGCAGCGAGCAGCTCGCGGCGTGTGACGCTCACGGTTTTCTCCGCGGCGGCGCGCCAGGTTGCAGCATGTGCGGCGCGTCGGGGATCTCGCCGCGGCGGCGGCCATTCACGCCGCCCACGACTTCCGGCGGCACGATCTCGACCCCTGCTTCGCCGCGCCGCCCCGCACCGCCGCGGCGCGCTTTCTCGAGCGTCATGAGGAAGCCGAACGCCGGATCTTTGAACTGCAGATGCCGCAGCATGTGCCAGTGCTTGCGCACGTACGACTGCAGAAACTGAAGGACGTGCCCGAGGGAAATGATGCGGCAGGGAGGAACCGCGGAACCGGGAGGAAAGGAGCCGAACGCGATCAGGCGCACCGAGAAGGAAGGAGGGATCACGGCACTTCCGGATTGCAGCAGTTGCGCAACGACCTGCTCCGGATTCCCGACGTCGCCGAACCGGTTGACGACGGTCCGCAGCACCTCAGGATCGCGGATGCCTGTATTGATCCCGACGCGCCCTTCCTTCACCTCGCCGATGATCATGTCGACCGAGCCGTCAGGAATCGCCAGCCCGGGATCGAGCATCGACACGTCGAGGCCGACAGGACCGCTCTTTCCCGTCTGCGCGATCGGTTGTCCGGTCGGAAAGCGGAACGCGAGGATGTCGATGTCGGTGATCGTCCGGAACCCGTTGCGCGCGGTGCCCGCAATGATCGGGTATTCGGAAGATGTGAAATATCCGTTGAGCTGCAGGTACGCCTGAACCAGGGCGACGGCGTGATCCATATGGGTTGCACATGTTAGCGTGCAGAGTCAGTTTTGCGCTCGACGGAAATTCCGACCCCTTCCAGCCGCCCCACGCCCGGCTCATCGAACCAGTCGCGCGACGCGGCGTCGTCGAGGAGAAACGCGCGGAGAAACGCGGCCGTGACGGCGATGATCGCCTCGCGACGCTCGTCCTCCAGCACGAACGAGTTGTGTGTCGCCCCCTCGAGCGTGACGAGATACTGCCGCGCGGCGTGCGACTCCTCGAACGGAATCCTCCGGTGCCGTGGAAACGTGCGATAGATGAGACTCGTGTCGCGCGTGCCGGTCACATTGAGCAGCGGAATCGCGATCGCGTCGTAGCCACCGGCCGACACGACACCGTCCATGCGCGGCATCGACATCGGCACCGCCACCTTCACGCGCGGATCGCGGAACGACTCGCCGCCCGCGGACTGCATCCCTGCAAGCGCAAAGGAAGTGAATGCGCCGGCCGAATGCCCGACGGCGGCAGTGCGATTCACGTCGACGTCCGCACGCGAGGCGAGCCGGTCGAGGACGAACGTCACGTCGAGCGGCCGGTTGATCCAGTTCTCCCGCTGCTTCACCGCGCGATACAGATGCAGGTATCCGCGCTCGAGCACCGCGCGGTCGGTGCCGGCGTGCGTCACGTGCACGGTGAAAAAGCCATGCTGCGCGAGCGCCCGTCCGAGCCACGCGTACGAGTCGCGGTTCTCGCCGATGCCGTGCGAAAAGACGACGACCGGCAGCCGCTCGGACGCGTTCGCCGGTGCGTACGTCCGGATCGGAACGTCGCGATTGCGACGCGCGTCGTGCAGCGTTTCACTCGCTTCCGTCACGTTCGCGTAGCGCGGCGCGAGCGCGGGAAAAGCGAGGCGTTTGGCCTGCAGTTTCGGCAGCGAGGTACTGCAGGCGCCGGCGAACAGCGCCGCGAGCGCAACGAAGATCCGCATCACCGCGTCAGCACACCGTTGCGCTATTGCGCGGCTTCGTCGTCGACCGTTTCGTCGGGCTCGTTGGGATCGCGCTCGGTCGCGCGCTCCAGCGGCTCGATCGCTTCGTCGAACTCTTCGGTGCGCGTGTCGATTTCTTTGTCATATTTCGTCATGCGTTTACACTGAACGCAAATCTCATGACCGAACTCACTGCCGCCCCTCAGAAGCTGTCGTACGACTGCCTGAAGTGCCCTGCTTACTGCTGCAGTTACGATCGGATCATCGTAGAAAAGAAGGACCTGAGCCGCCTCGCGCGCCACTTCGGAATCGACACCGAAACGGCGCGCCGCCGCTTCACGAAAGTCGTCGAAGGCGAACAGGTCCTGCGCCACCAGAAAGACAAGATCTACGGCAGCATCTGCATGTTCATCGACCAGAAAACGCGCCGCTGTTCGGTCTACGAAGCACGTCCCGGCGTCTGCCACGAATATCCCGACCGCCCCCGCTGCGGCTATTACGACTTCCTGAAATGGGAACGCAAGCACCAGGAAGACGAAGACTTCATCCCACTGCAGAAAAGCGAGTAACTCGCAATCTCCGCTCCCTGATCTTTGGTGGAGCGGCGGGCTTTAGCCCGCCGGCC
>DASVUA010000430.1:0-4169 GCA_036387295.1 Thermoanaerobaculia bacterium
CTCTCGCGCCTTTTCTCGCGGGCGCCCTGCTCGCGGTGCGCCGCCAGTCGCGCGTGGTCGCGGCCGTGCTCGCCGTCACGCTGCTCTTCTTCGCGAAGCCGTTCGCGCTCGTCTTCGATCTCAGCTCGCCATTACGGCGCAGCGGCGGCATCGACCTGAACGAGTGGACCGAATACACGGCGCTGCCGCGCGCTCGCGGCGCGGTGGTCGATCCGCTGACGCACAAGGCGCTCGGCTCGATGCAGGCGTTCATCGCCGCGAACCTGCGCGGCAACGAGACGTTCTACGACTTTGCGAACGCCGCGACGCTCTACTTTCTCTTCGATCTCCCCTGCCCGATCCGGCAGCTCGAAGTGCCGCTGTACGAGACCGAAGAGGCGCAACGCGAAGTGATCGCCCGTCTCGAGCGGGACCGCAGCGTGCGCGCCGCGCTCATCGCCTTCCCGACCGCCTACACGACCATCGACGGCATTCCGAACCACGTGCGTGCGCCGCTGGTGTGGGCGTACCTGCAGAAGCGCTTCCGTCCGGCATTCCACGAAAACGGCGTGGAGCTGTGGCTCCGGCGCTGACGCCGATTTGTGCGAGACGCAAAACTGGCGCACCGCATTTGCAATATGCGCCGCTTTCTTCCGCTCCTCCCGATCCTCATCGCCCTCGCCTGCAGCTCCGCACCGTCCGAACACCCGCCTCAGCTCGCTCCGCATGCGCACGCGCTCGAAAACTACGATCCGCTCTTCGACGCGATCGGGAACGCGGCCCTGGTCCTCCTCGGCGAAGCGACGCACGGCACACACGAGTTCTACGTGGAGCGCGCCCGCATCACGCAGAGGCTGATCGTCGAGAAGAAGTTCACCGGACTCGCGCTCGAAGCCGACTGGGCCGATGCGGCACGCGTCGACCGCTATGTGCGCGGCAACTCCACCGATCGGACGGCAGAAGAGGCGTTGGGGGGATTCGAGGATTTCCCCCGCTGGATGTGGCGCAATCGCGAGTTCGCCGAGCTGGTCGAATGGATCCGCACCTACAACGCCTCGCTGCCGGCCGGCGCGCTCAACGTCGGCGTGTACGGCCTCGATCTTTACGGCGTCGAGGAATCACGCGCCGCGGTCTTCACGCATCTCCGCAACGCCGATCCCGCGTTCGCCGCGCAGGCTGCGAAACTGAATCCGAAGCAGCTCGTCGACGCGATCAAAGCGCGGCGCGAGAAAGCGACCGATCCGCGCATTCTCGACGAGCTCTTCTCCGCCGAACAGAACGCCCGCGTGGTGCGCAACGGCGAGGAGTTCAACCGCGAGCAGGAGCGCGGCATGGTCTCCACCTGGAACCTGCGCGACCGGCACATGGTCGAGACGATGTCGGAACTGCAGAAGTACCTCATCAAGCGCAATGGCCGCGATCATCTGGCGGTGTGGGCGCACAACAGCCACGTCGGCGATGCGCGCGCAACCGGGCGCGCTCGCTTCGGCGAGTGGAACCTCGGCCAGCTCACGCGCGAGCACTGGCACCGCGGTGCGAGCTTCACGGTCGGCTTCACGACGCACCACGGTACCGTGATGGCGGCCAGCAGCTGGGGCGGCGAGCCGCGCGTGCAGCAGTTGCGCGAATCGCTGAGCGGCAGCCACAGCGCGATCTTTCACGAGCTCGGCATCCCCCGCTTCTACCTCATCCTCTCCGAAGTCGAAGCGCAGTTCGTCCGAACCCCGCGCGAGCAACGCGCGGTCGGCGTGATCTACCTCCCGATGACCGAACGCCAATCGCACTACTTCACCGCCACTCTCCGCGAACAATTCGACGCCGTAATTCACATCGACGAGACGAAAGCGGTGACGGCGCTCGATGCGGCGCAGTAGCGGCGCGCTTCGCGCGGCCCACCTAACTTCCTCTGAAACCTTTCGTATTTGAAGGCGTATCGGGTTACGTCAGGGAGAGGAAAGACATGTCCAGACTCGGAAAGATCCTCGCGGTACTGATCGTCCTTGCACTCGGCAGTGTCGGCGTTTACGCCGTCGCGCGGAACGGCAAGAAGAACGACGGCGGGTTGAAACAGATCGAGGTCACGAACGGCACGATCGTCGAAAAAGCGGTCGCGGTCGGACAGATCCAGCCGCGCCAGAAGTTCCAGGTGAAATCGAAAATCTCCGGCATCGTCCGCCGCGCGCTCGTGCAGGTCGGCGACACGGTGAAAGCAGGCGATCCGCTGTTCGAGATCGCTCCCGATCCGACACCGCTCGAAGTGACGGAAGTCGATCGCCGCGTCGAATCCGCCACCGCATCGTTCCGCCGCGCCGAAGGCGACTTCCAGCGCGCGAACGACCTCGCCGCCAGCGGCGTGTTGCCAAAGTCGGAAGTCGAGCAGAAGAAAGAAGCCTTCGAGCTCGCCCGCGTCGCCCTCATGAAAGCGCAGCAGGATCGCGAGCTCACGCGGCGCGGCCGTCTCACCGCCGGCGGACAGGAATCGATCATCCGCGCACCGGCAGCCGGCACCGTGCTCACCCGCGCCGTCAACGAAGGCGATCCGATCGTCCCGCTCACCTCCTACCAGCCCGGCACCGAGATGGCGACCATCGCCAACATGTCGGACCTCATCTTCAAAGGAACCGTCGACGAGATCGACGTCGGCAAGCTCGGCGCCGGCATGCAGGCGCGCATCAAAGTCGGCGCACTCCCGACCGACGTCGTGACCGGCCGCGTGCAGCGCATCGCCCCGCAGGCGCAGCAGAAAGAAGGCGCAACGCTCTTCGACGTCGAGATCGAGCTCGAGCCGAACAGCAAAGTCACCCTCCGCGCCGGCTACTCCGCAAACGCCGACGTGATCATCCGCGAAAAGAAAGACGTCCTCGTCCTCCCCGAGCGCCTCGTCGCGTTCGAAGACGGCGGCAAGAAAACATTCGTCGAGCTCCCCCAGGCCGACCCGAAAGCAGAACCGAAGAAACTCGAGATCAAGACCGGCGTCTCCGACGGCCTGAACATCGAAATCGTCTCGGGCCTCTCGAAAGGACAGAAAGTCGTCGAGCGCCCGCCGAAGGAGATCTCGTAAGCGCGCGGCGGTGCCGTGCGGGCAAGAGGGCGTTGGGCGTACGGGGCATGGCGTGATGCCACACCCGCTCCCGCATCACATGACCCTCCGGCCATAACCCCCAAACGCCTACCGCCCAACGCCAAAAACAAAACCACGCGCGCCGCGAACGAGAAACCACCCATGTCCACACTCAAAGACGCCTTCCGCCAGCTCCTCCGCGATGTGCGCACGGAAAAACTGCGTACGTTTCTGACCGTGTTCGGCATCGTCTGGGGCACGGTTGCGATCAGTCTCATGCTCGCGTTCGGGACAGGGCTGCACAAGCGGCTGATCCAGAACACGGCAGGACTGGGCGACCGGATCGTGATCGCCTGGCCGGGTCTCACCTCCATTCCCTACGAAGGACTCGGCAAAGGACGGCGGCTGCGGGTGACGGAAGAAGACATCGCCGCGATTCGCAGCGAAGTGCCCGGATTGAAAGCGATCTCGGGCGAGTACATGACGTCGATGCGGCTCGACTACGGCACGAAGACGATGTCGATCGACGTCTCGGGCGTGGCCTCGGAATTCGGCAGCATGCGCAACCTCGTACCGTCCGAGGGAGGGCGGTTCGTCAATCCGATCGACGACCACGAACAGCGCCGCGTCATCTTTCTCGGAGACAAACTGAAGGAAAACATCTTCGGCGGAGGCGACGCGATCGGAAAGATCGTCCTCGTCAACCAATCGCCGTTTCAGGTCATCGGCGTACTGGTGCAAAAGGCACAGGACTCGAGCTACAGCGGCCGCGATAACGAGAAAGCGTTCATCCCCTCGTCCACCTTCCGCGCGCTCAGCGGCGACAAATACGTCGACAACATGGTCTTTCAGGCCGCCGATTCGAAGCAGACCAAGCAACTGATCGAGAACGTCCGCGCCGCATTCGGCAACCGCCTCCGCTTCGACCGCACCGACAAAGAAGCGATGTCGATGTGGGACACCACCGAAAACTTTCAGTTCTTCGACGTCTTCATGCTTTCGTTCAACGCCTTCCTCGGCATCATCGGCGTCCTGACGCTCATCGTCGGCGGCATCGGCGTCTCGAACATCATGAACGTCGTCATCGAAGAGCGCACTCGCGAGATCGGCATCAAGATGGCGCTCGGCG
>DASVUA010000431.1:0-5292 GCA_036387295.1 Thermoanaerobaculia bacterium
CCCCGCCGCTCCACCAGACGGAGATCCCGCCTACTTCAACTCACCCGGTCTCCGCAGCATCTTTTCCACCTCGAAGGCGTGCGTTTCTTCCTGGCGGATCATGTCGCGGGCGTACTCTTCGAGCCAGACGGAGTTGCCTTCTACCATCGAGAGGAGGTCGCGGTAGAGCTGGATTCCGGAGCGTTCGTGGGCGAGCGATTCGCGGAGGATGTCGCCGATGTCGTGTTTGTGGGTTTCGAGCAGGGGACCGATCGAGAGCGACGGGTGCTCGCCGAGGGAGGTGATCATCTCGCCGGCTTGCGTCGCGTGCGCCAGCGACTCGTTGGCCTGATCGCGCAGCCAGCTGACGATCGGGATGCGGTTGTAGCCGTAGACCATCAATGAATAGTGCGTGTAGCGAACCGCGCCCGCGAGCTCCATCTCCAGAATGCGGTTCAGGATGTTGCAGACCTTGTCCTTTTCGAATTCCATGCGTCGAGGTGATTGCAAAACGCTATCCTCTCCCGATGCGTCTGCTGTTCAGGATCGGCCTCGCCCTCGCGGCCGTCACCGTCGTCACTGCCGCGGTCGTGAGCGTGAGCGCCGCCGCGCAGCCGCGCAAGAGCGACGCGCAAACGCGGGAAGAGCCGCGCACCGGCGCTGAGCGCTTCGAGGTCCGCGTCTCGGACGAAATGATCCGGCACACCCGCATCGGCAACATTCTCTATTTCGTCAGCCTCGGCTGGTCGGCGGTGATGATGCTCGGCCTCCTCGCCACCGGCGCCTCGGCGCACATGCGCGATCTCGCCGCGCGGGTGACGCGGAAACCGTTTCCCGCCGCGATGCTCTACCTCGCGCTCTTCGTCATCGCCACGGCCGTGCTCGAATTTCCGCTGTCGTATTACGCCGGATTCGTCGTGCCGCACCAGTTCGCGCTCACCGATCAGTCGTTCGGCGGCTGGATGGGCGACGTCGCGAAAGGCCTCGCCGTCGCTCTCGCCATTCTTCCTCTCCTCGGCGCAGGCGCGCTCGCCGTCATTCGCCGCTTCGGGAACTGGTGGGCCGTGTTGTGGGCGGCCAGCATTCCGGTGATCGTGCTGCTCGTCGTGATCCAGCCGATCATCCTCGACCCGATCTTCAACGACTTCAAACCGCTGCAGGACACGGTGCTGCGGCAGAAGCTCCTCGACCTCGCCTCACGCGCAGGCATCGAAGGGAGCCGCGTCTATCAGGTCGACAAATCGAAGCAGACCAAGACGATGAACGCGTACGTCAACGGCGTCGGACCGACGAACCGGATCGTCATGTGGGACACGCTGCTCGCGAAGATGGATCACGACGAAGTGCTCGGCGTGATGGGGCACGAGATGGGGCATTACGTGCTCGATCACATCTGGAAAGCGCTCGCGTTCTCCGTCGTCGCGTCGTTCGCCGGATTCTTCATCGCGCAGCGCATCCACGATCCAGGGCTGCGCCGGTGGGGCTCCCGCTGGGGCTTTTCCTCGCCCGGCGACCCGGCCTCGGTTCCCTGGCTGTTCCTCGTCGCGGGCGCGCTCACGTTCATCTCGTCGCCGATCGCGAGCGGCTTCTCGCGCTACGTCGAGCATGAAGCCGACGTGTTCGCGCTCGAGCTCACGCACCTCAACGAGCCGATCGCCACCGCTTTCCGTAAGATGGCGGAAGACTCGAAAGTCGATCCGAGCCCGCATCCGCTGATGGAGTACTGGCTCTACTCGCATCCGCCGATCGCGAAACGGATTCCGTTCGCGCTGTCGTACAAGCCGTGGGAAAAAGGGGAGGAGAACCGGGTGTGGAAGCCGTAGTTCGAATGATGCTGCGGATGCTCGCGCTGCTCGTCGCGGCGAGCGTTGCGATCGTGATCCTGCTGCTCGCGCGCTCCGGCGTCGCGCGTGTCCGTTCGCTCGTCGAGACCGGTCCGCTCGGCGTCATCACGCTGGTGAACTGGGGGGTGACGCTGCTCGCCGGTCCGTTCGCGGTCGTGCAGTTGCTGCGTCTCAGAAACAGCGGCCGCATCGCCGGCGCGATCGTCTTCGGTGCGATGACGCTGTACTACCTCGCCGCCGCGTTTCTCTTCCGCGATCCGGGCGATCCGATGCTGCCGATCGCGTTCACCGCCCTCGTCACCGGCGCCTGCGCGGCGATGCTGCTGATCCCCGCGGCACGGCAGGTGTGCGAAACCGCGGACGACTGGACGCCGGTCGATCCCGAAACGTAGCGCGGAGAGCTACACGCGCCGCGACAGATCGCGGAGCCGTTCGACGAGCAGCTCGCTCATCGCCACGCTGAACTTGGCGAGCAGCTGCGGGTCGAACGCCAGCGCTTCGGAGAGCGTTCGCTTGTCCCACGCGCGGACGGTCGTCTCTTCGCCCGCCCGCACCGACACGCTGCGCGGCGAATCGTCGATGAACGACACCTCGCCGATCACATCGCCCGAGCCGACGGTCGCCAGCACGGTCTCTCGCCCGTCATCGAGGCCGATGATGTCGAGGTGGCCGTCTTCGATCGCGAAGAGGGTCGAGTCGCTCTCACCGGAACGGATGAGAAAGTCGCCTTCGGCGATGCGGCGCTCCTGGCCGATTGCTTCGATGCGGTCGCGCTCCGCTTCCGTGAAGTAGCGGAACAGCGGGTGATCGGATTCCATGGAAAAGATTTTGTTCATCAGCGCCAGCGCAGCTTCCATTCACAGTACGCGCCGCCTTTTGCCGCGCAGTGCGTCTTCTCGACGTGGATGTCTTTCGCCCCAGTGAGCTCCGCCATCCGCTCGATCCAGCCGGTGACGCGCGCGCAGCCCGCGGTCTCGGAAGGAAAGTCGGTGAGCCGGATCTGCGCGGCGGTCGAGCTCTGGTTCTCGACGCGCAACTGGCCGCGGTTGTAGAGCGAGCTCCACATCTGCGACGCCTTGCCGAGCAGCGCGGACGGCGTCATGACGAGGGCGAAGAAACGGTAGATCCCTTTCACCGCATCGCTCGCGCCTTCACGTCCTGCGCGGCGTGCGAACGAGTCGAGCGGCTCACCCTTCGCTTTCGCTGCTTCTTCGGTGAGGCGATTGAGCATGTGCACCGGCACGGTTTCGGTGGCCAGCACCGGTACGCTGAAGCGTTTCCCGTATTCGGGAGGGAGGTTGCGCAGCACTGTCGCGCGCTGTTCGGGCGTCAGTTCTCCATCGACGAATTTCTGCAGGCTTCGAACCGGAGAACCTTTGACCGTGACGCTCTCGTCCACCATCGCTCTCTCTTTCGCGCGGTCGCCTACTGGGCGGAAGTTGTTCGGGAAGCGATGAGTATAATCCGCTTTCTTCACAGCCTTTGGAGGGCAGGCAATTCTGCCTGTCCGGGCGCGCGGGACAGGCTCGTTGGCCTGTCCTCCACCATCGCAGGAGGATGAATCGATGCAGGACCCGACACCCGGCAGCACCGCAGCCGAAGGTGCCGCGGCGATTTCCGTCGCAGAAGACAGCAACCGCCCGCTCCTCGGCCGGAAGGACAAGCTCGAAGAGCTTTGCGTCAACACGATCCGCTTCCTCGCCGTCGATGCCGTCGAGCAGGCGCATTCCGGCCATCCTGGTACGCCGATGGGGATGGCGGACATGGCGTACGTGCTCTGGACCGACTTCCTCCGCCACGATCCGCTCGAGCCGAACTGGAAAAACCGCGACCGCTTCATTCTCTCGGCCGGTCACGCGTCGATGCTGATCTACTCGCTGCTCCATCTCACCGGCTATCCGGACATGACGCTCGACGAGCTGCGTGCGTTCCGGCAGTGGGGCTCGCGCACGGCCGGACATCCTGAATACGGCCACGCCACCGGCATCGAAGTGACGACCGGCCCGCTCGGCCAGGGCTTCGCGCACGGCGTCGGAATGGCGCTCGGCGCGAAGATGCTCGCGGCGCGCTTCAACAGCGAAGATCCGTTCAAGCCGGTCGATCACTACATCTATTCGATCTGCTCGGACGGCGATCTGATGGAAGGCATCAGCAGCGAGGCCGCATCGTTCGCCGGCCACGTCGGCCTCGGAAATCTGATCTACCTCTACGACGACAACAACATCTCGATCGAGGGCGAAACGCGCCTCGCGTTCTCCGAAGAAGTGAAGAAGCGCTTCGAGAGCTTCGGCTGGCATGTGCTGGCCGTCAACGGTCACGATCGCGCGGCGATCCGCAAAGCGATCAAGCGCGCGCAGAAAGAGGCGGCGCGTCCGTCGCTCATCATCTGCAGAACGGTGATCGGATGGGGAAGTCCGAAGTTCCACGGCACCTCGCGTGCGCACGGGGAGCCGCTCGGCGCCGATGAAGTGAAGGCGACCAAGCAGGCGCTCGGCTGGCCCGAAGAGCCGTCGTTCCACGTTCCCGCGGAAGTGCAGGAAGAGTTCGGCCGCAAGACGCGCAAACTCGCGCGGGAGCGCCGGCTGTGGGATCGCGAAATGACGGCGTGGCGTGCGCGCCATCCCGAGCTGGCCGAAGAGTGGGATCGCTACTGGTCGCACTGGGTTCCGGACGGATTCGAGCTGCCGCTGCTCGATGCCGCCAAATCCGACAAGGCAGTCGCCACGCGTGCGCTGTCCGGTCAGGTGATTCAGAAGATCGCTGCGGTCGCGCCGTTCCTCGTCGGCGGCTCGGCCGATCTCGCGCCGTCGACGAACACGCTGATCAAAGATTCGGGCAGCATTCAGCGCGAAAAAGGTGCCGAGAAGGTCGTCCCGGAAGCGGACGTGTTCCGCGGCCGCAATCTGCACTTCGGCATTCGCGAGCACGCCATGGGCGCGATCGTGAACGGCATGACGCTGTACGGCTCGTGGCGCTGCTACGGCGCGACGTTCCTCATCTTCTCCGATTACATGCGGCCCTCGGTGCGTCTCGCGGCGCTGATGGGCATCCCTTCGATTTTCGTCTACACGCACGACTCCGTCTTCCTCGGCGAAGACGGTCCGACGCATCAGCCGATCGAGCAGCTCTGGTCGCTGCGGCTCATCCCGAACATGACGCTCTTCCGTCCCGCCGACGGTGCGGAAGTGGCGATGGCCTGGGCGCACGCGATCCGCGCCACGGGCGGCCCGACGCTGCTCGTGTTGACGCGGCAGAAAGTCGAGCAGATCCAGCGTCCGCTCGACTTCGATCCGCAACGCATCCTGCGCGGCGCGTACGTGCTCGACGGCTACACGGAAGGCGACGTGACGCTCGTCGCCACCGGCTCCGAGGTCTCGCTCGCGATCAAAACCGCCGACCTGTTGAAGAAGGAAGGGCGCAACGTGCGCGTCGTCTCCGCGCCGTCGCTCGACCTCTTCGACCGTCAACC
>DASVUA010000432.1:0-3243 GCA_036387295.1 Thermoanaerobaculia bacterium
ATTCTGCCGCGCATCGGTCTGCCCCGGCGGCATCACGCGAGTGGCGTGTCGTTCGCGCAGCGCGCGCATCAACGGCAGTTGTCGAACGAGGTGATGCGTCTCGCGCTCGCCGAAACGCTCGGACGCGCGATCACCGATGAAGAAGCGGCGGCGATCGGAACGCTGTGGCGCGGCCAATATCAGACCGGACTCGCACGTCTCGCGACGCGCCTGAGCCGCGAGGCCGCGCGTGGTGTGCCGGTTGCGCGCCGCCTGCTGGTCCGCAGGCTCGTGCTCGCAGCGGCGCGCGCGCTGCGGCGCGGCTATGTGCGCGATTGCGTCGCCTGGCTCGCTTCCGCCGCGGCAGTTGCAGCGCGCGGCTAGAACAGCGTGATTTTTTTCGCCTGCGCTTCGGCCAGCGCGTCGAGGAAACGGGAGCGCTTGATCTCGCGTGCGCCGAGAGCTTCCATGTGCGGCGTCATGACCTGGCAGTCGATGAGTTTCGCGCCACGCTCGCGGAGATGGTCGATCAGAAAGAGCAGCGCGAGCTTCGACGCGTCGGGCTGCAGATGGAACATGCTTTCGCCGGTGAAGATCCCTCCCGCGTCGACGCCGTAAAGGCCGCCGGCGAGCTGATCGCCGTCCCACACTTCCACGCTGTGCGCATCGCCCGCCGCGTGAAAGCGTGTGTAGGCCGCGATGATGTTCGGCGCGATCCACGTTCCGTCCTGATCCGGCCGGTAGGCCGTGGAGCAGGAACGGATCACGGCGCCGAAATCGCGGTCGATCGTGTAGGTGAACCGCGATTTCTTCTGCGCTTTGCGCAGCGAGCGGCCGACGTGCAACTCTTCGAAGAAGATCACCGCCCGCCGGCGGGGAGAGAACCAGGGGAGGGGAAAGTTTTCATGCGGCCAGGGGAAGATGCCTTTCCGATACGCCTCGCGCAACGTTTCGACGCGCAGGTCTTCGCCCATCGCGACGACGTCGCTCGGCGCATAACGGGGATCGGGAAACGTCGACATCGTCCTGGCGGCAGAGCGCACATGCCGCGCCACCGCCAGGACGAACATAGCAAAATCCGTTACTGCATGGCGGGGATGCCGGGAGTCGGCGTCGTCGTGCCGCCGCCTCCGCCGCCCGGAATGCCGCACAGTCCGGCCGCTTCGCTGAACGAGCCGATCCGCATGCGCGAGACTTTTCCATCGAGCCCGTTGTGGGCGTACCGGCAGACGCGCATGTCCTCGTTCTCGAACGAGCGCTCGAAGGTCGGCACGACCGCCTGCGCGATGCGCCGCTTCGGCACGATCAGCGTCCAGTCGTCCCCTTTGCTTCCGCCCGGATCATCGAACAGGAAGATCACCTTGTCGGCTGGAAAGTCGTAGAGCGAGAGCGACCGCGCTTCGTCGTTGTTGCAGTACGCGTCGGAGGTGAGATTGATCGTGCGCGTGCCGGTGATGCGAGTCGAGCAGACGAGGTTCTGCGTCGCGCTGTTGCCTTCGTGCAGATCGACGACCGCGCCGGTCGGCCAGTCGCTCACGTCGGCGTACGAGATTTTTCCGTCGAGGCCGTTGTCGCGATGGAAGATCACGCGCACGTCGGCGTCCTCGAACGAACGCTCGAATGTGCCGATGTACTTGCGCGAGATGGGCCGCTTCACGATCACCTCGGTCCAGTCATCGTCCTGGTAGCGGCCGTACGGATCGTCGTAGAAACGGATCACTTTACCTGCCGGCGCGTCATGGATCAGCATCGAGCGCGCTTCATCGTTGTCGCAGCGATAGTCGGTGCCGGTGAGCGGATCGCCGAAGTCGAGCGATTTGTTGCGCTGCAGAGAAAACGGGCAGACGACGTCCTGCGTCGCGTCGTTGCCTTCGTAAAGCTCGAGATAGCTGCCGATGGCGCGCGACCAGTCGGGATTGAACACCGTGTTGTCGAGCATCGCGGTAGCGGCCGCGTCGTCGATCAGAACGTTGAACTCCTGCGAGACGTGCCACGCGAAGATGTCCTGGTTGCCGGAACCGACGATGCCGAGGCGGCCGTCGGTGGTCATGTACTTCGTATGGCTCGCATTGCTGCGGTTGCCGAACACCGGCTCCTGGCCGTCTTTGCTGTACCAGCGCAGCTCGAAATTGTGTGCGTACCAGGGGTACGTCGCGACGATCTCCTGCCGCAGACGTCCGAGCACTTCCATGTTGTCGCCACCGACCGGATCTTCGGCGAAGTCGTTGAAGCCGAGCGACGTGATCAGGCGAACTTTGACGCCGCGGCCGATCGCACGGACGATCGCGTTGCGAAAATGCACGCCGTTCACGTTCGGCGTCTCGACGTGAATGGCTGTCGTGGCGCGGTCCATCGCCAGCACCCAGGCGATCGCCTGCGGGTTGTCGATGTCGCAATCGAAGATCGACCCTTTCGTGCGCGGCACCGCGATCATCGGTACGTCGCCGGAACGCTGCGTGCCGGCCGCCGGCATCCACCAGCGCGCCGGCGGGGGAAATTCATACGAGCGCTGCTCGCAATCAGGGGCGAACGAACGCGGCTCGCAGTCCCAGTGAAACGCCCGGCTCCAGGTGAAATCGAATGCTGCCATCGCCGACCGGGCTGCGTCGCCTTCGAAGACGTAACCGGAGTCGTGCCAGCCTGATTTGTACGAGGTCGTGAACGGATCGCTCGACGTTTCGGGCTGCGAGCCGGTGACGAGCAGATAGCGCCCATCGACGGTGATGAACTTGTCGTGCAGGTTCGCGTTCACGTCGGTGCCGCGTGGAGCGGTCGCGAGTTGCACGTGCACGCGCGACAGGTCGAGGCCGCGGCTCGCCCAATCTTTTTTCGAGTCGTAGATGTGATTGATCGCGCGGGTCATGTCGGCGACCGCGTCGTCGATCACGATGCGAATCAGCAGCGGCTGAATCGACGGGCGCGGGTTCCACTGCGCGGCGATCAGGCCGTCGCCGATGAGGCGCGAGGCGTTGCTCGACGCCTCCCAGTTGAAGAACGCGATGTCGACCTCGTATTGCGCCTTCGCGATCATGTCGCGCGCGGCGCTGAAGATGTTCGGGCCGTCGACATGAACCGACTCGAGGCGGTTGCAGGTCGAGAGCAACTGTGACGCGGGGACGGTCGAATGCTGCAGCGCGGACGGATTCGTCTCGATGTGCGTGAGCACCGTCTGCGCGACATCCGACAGTTGCCAGCGCTCGGTCCGGATGCACTGTGCCGCGGCTGCGTTCGCAAAAAGAAAGAGGGAAAGGAGAGGGAGAAGGA
>DASVUA010000433.1:0-4827 GCA_036387295.1 Thermoanaerobaculia bacterium
TAAGAGCCCGCCGCTCCACCGGGTCGGCCTACCGCGACGAATACACCGTCACCGGGAACTTCAGACGGCCGACGGGCGTGCCGTAGTAAGCGTTGCCGCGGATTTCGTAGCGGGCGCGCTGGCCGCGGATGACATCGACCAGTTCGGTCCAGAGTGAGCGGACGTTTTGATAGCCGATGCGCGTGCGCAGATGAACGTCGCCGCGGCCGTTCGCAGGGATGTTGATGTTCTGCTGGCTCATGCTGTCGAGCACGCGCGAGTCGTTGATGAAGAGGTTGAAGTCGATCTGATCGAGACGGAGGCCGACGCGATTCGGATTGTCCACTTCGATGTTGAAATCGATGTCGATCGAGGACGCGGACAGCGGCAGCGCGATATCGACGCTGGGGCGGATGTCGCGGATGCTGTAGCGGGGATTTTCGATGTTGAGGGCGCCCTGCACAGCTGCGCATCCGGTAGAGAGGAGCGCGATCCCGGAGGCGATGCTCACGAGGGCGAGAAAGCTGCCGAGCTTGAGTGTGTGTTTCATGACGCCGGCCGTTTCTGCAAGGGCCATGTCAAAAACTCGGCTAGAATCCGCCGTGGTCTACCCGTTGCACCTGCCCCCCGTCTGGGAACACGACCCCCGAGGAGAATCCGAGTGAGGACGACCGCAATTGTCGCGGCTTACAACGAGGAGAAGACGATTGCTGCCGTCCTCCGCGCTCTCACCAGCAGCCCGCTGATCGACGAAGTGATCGTGGTGAGCGACGGGTCGGAAGATGCGACCGTCGAGATCGCGCGCACGTTCGACGGCGTCCGCACGGTCGCTCTCCGGGAAAATCACGGAAAGGGATTCGCCATGGCGGTCGGGGTGGCCACCGCCTCGAACGACACGCTCTTCTTCTGTGACGGAGACATGTACAACGTCACCGAGGAGCACATCGAAGCGCTCGTGATGCCGGTGCTGCGCGGCGATTGCGACATGAACATCGGTGTTCGCGACCGCGGCCAGCTCGCAAACTTCTTTCACCTGAAACTGAAATGCGGCCCGGTGCTCTCCGGCATCCGCGTCATGCGGCGCAACGTCTTCGAGACCGTGCCGCCGCAATATCAGTCGCACTACAAGATCGAAGCGGCGCTCAACTGCTTCTGTTCGCGCGGCGGATACCGGCAGCAGGAGACCGTCATCTACGGCCTCAATCACGTCATCAAAGAATCGAAGATGGGATTCTCCGAAGGGCTGCACGCACGCTGGCGGATGACCCGCGAAGTGGTCCTGGTGATGTTCGAGCTCCATGTCTTCGAGACGTGGCGCTGGGCCGAGCCGGTCGAACTGCCGGTCGCCGAGTACGACCTCTTCGAGTGATGCATACCCACGACACGATCGACCGCGTCTCGCCGACGCTCGAGCCCGACCAGACGGTGCTGATGCATCAGAACTGGCACCATCTCCTGTTCCTGCATTGGGAAGTGCCGGCCATGGAGCTGCAGGCGCTGCTCCCTCCCGGACTCACCCTCGATACGTTCGAAGGGAAGGCGTACATCGGACTCGTGCCGTTCACTGTCACCGGCGCGCGGCCGATCATGGTGCCGCCGCTGCCGTGGATCTCGAACTTTCACGAGATCAACGTGCGGACATACGTGCACGTCGGCGGACGCGATCCCGGCGTCTGGTTTTTCAGCCTGGATGCGTCGAGCACCATCGCCGTCGCCGCCGCGCGCGCGGCGTACAAGCTCGCCTACTTTGATGCGACCATCGACCTGAAGGTGACGGGCGATACGTTGCCCGAGATCGAGTTCAACGCACAGCGCACCGACGCGCGGGGCCAGCTCCCCGCGAACGCACATCTCCGCTACGCGCCGGTCGAAGGGCCGGTGTTCAACGCGCGCCCCGGCACCGTCGATCACTTCGTGCTCGAGCGCTACATCCTCTACACGACCGACGAACAGCGCCAGCTCCACCGCGCACGCATTCACCATCAGGCCTATCCCGCGCAACGCGCCGAAGTGCCGCACATCGACGAGACGCTGATCTGGGCCGCCGGCATCAAGCGCCCCGAGCAGCCGGTGCTGAAACACTACGCGCGCGAGGTGAATGTGAAGGTGTACGCGCTCGAGAAGGTGTAGCGCGCGCTTCGCGCGCGGGCTTTGGGCAGTGGGCGTTCGGGGCTCTCGGCTGAGGGCGGGCGCTCCGTCCGGACGACATACCCCAAACGCCCAACCCCCAAAGCCCTCGAACCCTTCATACTGTCCCTCCAGAGTTCCCCGTGTCCGACACCCCGACGTTTCGCAAAAAGTCGTCGCCGCACGTCGACGCGCTGCTGCGTGAGACGGAACGCCGTCTGCGCAGGCAGAACAGTGTGCTCGTCGAGCTGGCGCGGCGGCCGTCGATTCACGCCGGCAACCTCGCCGAGGCGCTGAGCGACATCACGCAGGCGGCGTCGGAAACCCTCGAAGTGGAGCGCGTCGGGATCTGGCTTTTCACGCCCGATCGTCAGGCCATCCGCTGCGTGGAGTTGTTCGAGCGGACTGCACGCACGCATTCGGGCGGCGGCGAGCTCACGGCGTTGCGCTATCCGATCTACTTCGGCGCGCTGGAAGCGGAGCGTGTGATCGCCGCGCATGACGCGCGTTTCGATCCTCGCACGAGCGCGTTCACGAAAACCTACCTCGGGCCGTTCGGCGTCACGTCGATGCTCGACGCGCCGATCCGCCGTCTCGGCCAGATGACCGGCGTGCTCTGTTTCGAGCACACGGGTCCGCAACGCACCTGGACGCTGGAAGAAGAGAACTTCGCCACGTCTCTGGCCGACCTCGTGGCGATGGCCATGGATGCGACCGACCGGCGCCAGACGCAGGAAGCGCTCCGCCATCGCGTCGAGTTCGAAAAACTGATCGCCAGCATCTCCTCCCGCTTCATCAACGTCGGCGATGACGAGCTCGAGCCGGCGATCGAAGACGTGCTCGACGACATCGGGCACTTCGTCGGCGCGGACAGCACCCACATCCTGCTGCTGTCCGACGACCGTCTCAGCGCGCGCATGGCGCACGAGTGGGATGCGCCCGGAATCCCGCAGCGGAAGGACAAGTACGGCGACCTTCCGGCGGCAGCATTTCCGTGGTGGATGGATCGCATCGAGCGGCGCATGGAGAACGTCTGCATTTCGACGCTCGACGACTTGCCGGCCGAGGCGGTGAACGAGCGGCGCATCTTCGAGCGGCAGGGCATCAAGAGCGTGCTGTTCGTGCCGATGGTGGTGAAAAAGTGTGTGATCGGCAGCGTCGGCGCGTCGACGTTCACGCGCGAGATGCGCTGGACGGATGAGACGATTTCGCTGTTGCGCATCGCGGGCGAGATTTTCGCCTCGGCCATCGAGCGCCATCGTGCGATGCGCGCGCTGCAGGCGAGCGAGGAACGCTATCGCCTGATGGCGGAGAACTCGACCGATCTCATCGCGCGCATCAGCACGGAAGGCCTCTTCGCGTACACGTCGGACGCGGTGCGCCTGCTGGTCGGCTACGAGCCGCAGGAGCTCGCCGGCCGTTCGGTGTTCGAGCTCGTGCTGGAGGAAGACCACTACATCATCCACCGGGCCGTCGCGGAGCTGCAGGACGGCGCAAACGCCTCGCGCACGTTCAGCTATCGCGCGCGGCGGAAGGACGGGACGCACGTCTGGTTCGAGACGACGAGCCGCGCGATCCGGAACGCCGACGGCGCGATCAGCGAGATCGTCTCGGTCTCACGCGACATCACAGAACGGCGTGACGCCGAGGCGCAGATCGAATATCAGGCGTACCACGACGCGCTCACCGGCTTGCCGAACCGCCTGCTGTTCCGCGACCGGCTGACCATCGCGCTCGCGCATGCGAAGCGGCAGCAGTCGCCGCTCACGGTGATGTTTCTCGACCTCGATCGCTTCAAGTACGTGAACGACACGCTCGGCCACAGCCTCGGCGACGAGCTGCTGCGCGCGGTCGCCGCTCGTTTGCGCTCGGTATTGCGCGAAGGCGACACGATCGCGCGCATGGGCGGCGACGAGTTCACGATCCTCCTCGGCGACGTCACGGCAGCCGAGGATGCGGCGAAGATCGCGCAGAAACTGCTCGATACCGTCGCCGAGCCGTTGCGCGTGGAAGGACACGAGCTGTACGTCACGACGAGCATCGGGATCGCCATGTTTCCCGACGATGGCGACACCGCCGAAGCGTTGCTCAAGAATGCGGACGGCGCGATGTATCGGGCAAAAGAGATCGGGCGAAACCTCTACCAACTCTGCACGCGTGCGATGAACAGCCGCGCCGCCGAGCGTCTCTCGATCGAGAACGCGCTGCGCCGCGCGATCGAGCGCGACGAGCTCGTGCTGCACTTTCAGCCGCTCGTGCATCTCGACACGCGCGCCGTGGCGGGGATGGAGGCGTTGCTGCGCTGGAATCGCGGCGGCGAGACGCTCGTCCCGCCGTCGGATTTCATCGGAATCGCTGAGGAAACCCGCATGATCGTGCCGATCGGCGAATGGGTTCTTCGCAAGGCGTGTCTGCAGGCGAAGGCGTGGCAGCAGTCGTCGAATCCGCACCTCCGGATTGCCGTCAATCTGTCGCCGCGGCAGTTCCAGCAAAGTGAGTTGTGCGACATCGTGGCGGGTGCGCTGAAGGAAAGCGGTCTCGAGCCGCGCTACCTCGAGCTCGAGATCACCGAAAGCACGGCCATGCTGAACACCGATCGCACCATCGCCACTCTAGCCGCGCTGCGCGACCTCGGCGTCCGGATCGCGATCGACGACTTCGGCACCGGCCACTCCGCCCTGAGCTACCTCCGTCGCTTCGCCATCGACCGCGTAAAGATCG
>DASVUA010000434.1:0-1518 GCA_036387295.1 Thermoanaerobaculia bacterium
GGATGGCTTCGATGAAGCGCTGCAGCGGGGCGGTGCCGTCGGCGTCGCGGGCGACGCCGAAGATGCTGTCGAAATTCGAATCGCCCCAGAGGCGGTCCGAGACCATGTCCCATTCGTACGTCGCGACCTCGCCGGCGATGAGCGCGGAGTCGAGCTTGCGGCGCGTTTCGACGAGCTCTTCGCGCGTGCGGCGCTGTTCGGTGATGTTCTCGACCAGCGCGACGAGCGCGGTCATCGCACCGGCGTCGTCGCGCACCGGCGAGAGATGGACCCGCGCCCACACCACCTCGCCGTTCGGGCGGAGATAGCGCTTTTCGTACGTCGCGTGCGTGACCTCCTCCGACTCGACGCTGCGGATGTAGCTGGTGTTCGCGCTCCGGTCATCGGGATGCGTGTAAGCGACGGAATCGAGAGCGACGAGATCCTCGCAACTCCGTCCGACGATCTCTTCGAACGCGCGGTTCGCGCGGATGACCCGACCCTCGCCGTCGGTGAGGACCATGCCGATCACGGCGTGATGGAACGCGGCGCGAAAGCGCTCCTCGCTCTGCCGCAGCGCCGCGGCGGCCTTTTCCTGGGCGGCGACGGTGCGGCGAAGCTCGAGTTGCGTCATGACCTGGCGCGAGAGGATGCGCAGGCCGTCGAGCTGCTGATGGCTGAGCAGGCGCGGCACGGTGTCGAGCACGCAGAGCACACCGATCCGGTAGCCGTCACGCGTCTGGAGCGGGACGCCGGCGTAATAGCGGAGCCGCGGATCGTGACGCGCGGCGTATGCGGGATCGTTTTCTAGGTCGGGGATGACCAGCACGTCGTCTTCGGCGAGCGCGAACACCGAGATCGAGCCTTCGAGCGGAACCTCGCGCCGGCCAATGCCGATGTCGGTGAGGAGATACTGCTTCTCCGCGTCGACGAGCACGATGGCGGCGGCCGGTGCGCTGCAGATCTGCGTCGCGAGCGTGGTGATGTCGGGAAACGCCGAATCAGGCGGACCGTCGAGGACGTCGTACCGCCGCAACGCCTCGAGGCGCCGCTCGTCCCGAATCAGATCCCACAGCAACGTTGTCATCGAACGACTCTCCTCGAATTCTCACCAGCTACCGGCCACGAACCATCCTGCGACACCGATCGCAATGCTTCTCAGAACGACAGAGCTGCCGAGGCCGGTCAGACGTGGTACCCCCCGCGCAGCGAATCCCGGGCCAGACAGCCAGGAGCGAGCCCTTCGCCGACGCGCCCGCAGTCGCGTCGTTCTTCGCGAAAACGTACGTTTAGTGGAGCGGAGAGGCGCCATCCCGTTTGCCGCACAGGGCGAAGGTCCTTCTCCCTCTTCGCAACACCTCTTTGGTGGAGCGGCGGGCTTCAGCCCGCCGAGCTATTCAAACGTCGGCGGGCTAAAGCCCGCCGCTCCACTAAACGGAGTGCGTTTCGAGCGGAGAGGTGCAATCCCGTGTGTGCCGCAGAGCGCGACGGCCTTCTCCCTCTTCGCAACACCTCTCTTGGTGGAGCGGCGGGCTCTTA
>DASVUA010000435.1:0-2776 GCA_036387295.1 Thermoanaerobaculia bacterium
CAGTCCCTGCGAGGTGGAAGCTTCTCAGGAGATCCCGAGCGCCGGCCTGAAGGCCGTACCGGAAGAGGTCAAAAAGCCAATGAAACCAGACATCCATCCGAATTATCAGCAGACGAACGTTCACTGCGCGTGCGGCGAAGAGTTCACGACCGGTTCGACCAAGAACGATCTGCGCGTCGACATCTGCTCGAAGTGCCACCCGTTCTTCACGGGCAAGCAGAAGCTCGTCGACACGGCCGGCCGCATCGACCGCTTCCAGAGAAAGTACGGCAAGAAATGACGTCGGCCTGGCGTGGTTCGGCGCGGATGATCGCGGGGGCGTTCAACGCTTTCACGAACGGTCTCACCTCGGCCATGCCTGATCGCTCTTCCGGCAAGAGCGACAAAAACGTCGACATGCTCGTCGGCGGCCAGGCGGTCATCGAAGGCGTGATGATGCGCGGCCTCAGCGGCTACTCGGTCGCCGTCCGTCAACCGGACGGCGGCATCGCCATTCGGAAAGACAAGCTCGCGTCGATCACCGCGAAATACCCGTTTCTCAAGGTTCCGGTGCTTCGCGGCTCGGTCGTCCTGATCCAGTCGCTCATCCTCGGCATGCGCGCGCTCAACTACTCGGCGAGCGTTTCGTCTGCCGGCGAAGAAGGGGAGCCGGAACTGTCGAACTGGGCCATCGCCGGCTCGATGCTGATGGCGCTCGTCCTCGGCGTCGGCCTCTTCATTCTGGCGCCGCTCGGCATCACGAATCTCGTCCGCCATTACCTGCTGCCGGAGATGGGGAACTTCACCTACAACGCCATCGACGGCGTGCTGCGCGCGCTCTTCTTCTTCCTCTACATCGCGTCGATTTCGCTGATGGAAGAGATCCGGCGCGTGTTCCAGTACCACGGCGCCGAGCACAAGACGGTCTACACGTTCGAAGCGAATGAAGAGCTGACCGTCGAGAACGCGCGCAAGAAATCGACGCTGCACCCGCGGTGCGGCACGAGCTTCCTGCTGTTCGTCATGGCGATCTCGATTCTCGTCTTCTCGCTGATCCCGTCGACCGCCCACTTTGTGACGAAGTTCGGCGCGCGCGTCGTGCTGATTCCGCTGATCGCCGGCCTCGCGTACGAGATCATCCGCTTCTCGGCGCGCCATCTCACGAACCCGGTCTGCAAACTGTTGATTCAACCCGGCCTCTGGCTGCAGCGCATCACCACCAAGGAACCGGACGACAAGCAGCTCGAGATCGCGATCGTCGCGCTCAAAGAAGCGTTGCTGTACGACGCCATCGAGCCGGAACAAGCAGCCGTCGCTTAACCACGCAACAACCAATCGAGGAGCTCGCGGGGCAACCCGCGAGCTTTTTGTGTATGTACGAGAAACTGAACGAAATCGAAACCCGTTACGAAGAGCTGCAGCAGAAAATCGCTGATCCTTCGGTCGTTAACGATGTCTCGAACTACCGCACGACCATGAAAGCGGTCGCGGAGATCGAGGAAGTCGTGCACAAGTTCCGCGAGCTGCGCGACATCCGCAAGCGGATCAGCGAGGCGCGCGACATGATGCACGCCGACGACGAGATGAAAGAGCTCGCGGAGATGGAGCTGGCCGATCTCGAACCGAAAGAGCCGGAGCTCGAAGCCGAGCTGAAGATCCTGCTGCAGCCGAAGGATCCGAACGACGACAAGAACGTCTTCGTCGAAGTGCGCGCTGGCACGGGTGGCGACGAAGCGTCGCTCTTCGCGGCCGAAGTGATGCGGATGTACATCCGCTACGCCGAAATGAAGCGCTGGAAAGTCGACATCACCGACGCGAATTACTCGTCGGTGAACGGCATCAAAGACGCGACGCTGCAGATCGAAGGCAACAAGGTCTACTCGCGGCTGAAGTTCGAATCAGGCGTGCATCGCGTGCAGCGCGTTCCCGCGACGGAAACGCAGGGCCGCATCCACACCTCCGCCATTACCGTGGCGGTGCTTCCGGAAGCGGAAGACATCGACATCGTGATCAACGAGAAAGACCTCCGCATCGACACCTTCTGTTCGTCCGGTCCCGGCGGACAGTCGGTCAACACGACCTACTCCGCCGTCCGCATGACGCACCTTCCGACGAACGTCGTGGTGTCGTGTCAGGACGAGAAGTCGCAGATCAAGAACCGGGCGAAAGCGCTGCGCGTCCTCAAAGCGCGCCTCTACGAGATGGAGCGTCTCAAGCGCGAGAGCGAGCTCTCCGCAACGCGCAAAGGGATGATCGGTTCGGGCGACCGGTCGGAAAAAATCCGCACGTACAACTTCCCGCAGGACCGCGTCACCGATCACCGCATCGGCCTCACCGTCCATAACCTGCCCGACATCATGAACGGCTACCTCGACGCCGTGATCGATCCGCTCATCGCCAGCTTCCAGGCCGAAAAGCTGCGCGAAGCGGTCGAAGCGCAGTAACGGCGTTCTCGACCAGCGGCGCTGCTCAACGCAGCGCCGCTCTCGTCTCCGTCAGGTGGAAGGCGCCAATGGTTCGCCCGTAGGCCGGCCCTGCTGCTTCCGCGACGCCGTCGGTGTAAGTGGCGTCACGCATCCCTAGCATCGCGCGCACCGGCGAAATCGCGTGTCGCAGCTCCATGATGTGGGCGGTATACCCAGAGCGGTTTCGAGTGGGTCCAGACGGACCGTCGACACGGTACCATGAACCGGCGTCATCTACTCCCCGCTTCACGCGTGCTGCGGGCCGTTGCCCTCAGGCACAGCGGGTCAGGTGGAGCGGCGGGCTCTCAGCCCGCCGAGCACTCGACGATCCG
>DASVUA010000436.1:0-2413 GCA_036387295.1 Thermoanaerobaculia bacterium
CGGTTTGTTCGTCTCGCCGAGAACCATGTCTTCCGCCATCACCCGCCCGAAGACCGGCTTGCCGGTTGCGGCGTCGCGCGCGGTGACGGTGATGACGTTCATGCCGACCTTCCACTGATCGGGTGACGGTGTGATCTCGACCGTCATGGTCGGCACGTCGATCGGCATGGCGAAGGTCAGCTTCTCGTAGCCGGGAGCCTCGAGCGTCACGACCGGCGCGACGACGTCCTTGTGACCCTGCGCGTTCGGCACGCGCTTGAGGCGCGCTTTCCATTCGTTCGCGTAGCCGGTTTTCGGCGTGCTTCCTTCGAGCGATTTCAGCGTGCCCGACTCGATGCTCATGAACGCGCGGACGGGGATGTGCGTTTCGGCGTCGTACGCGTGCACGGTGAATTTGCCGTTGTGGATGATGCTGATCTTTTCCGGCTCGACGAACGCCGCGAGCGTGCGGGTCGCGGGCTGCGGCTGCTTGGCCATGCAGCTCTGCGCGGCGGCGTGCAGTTTCGTTTTCGCGCCGAGCCCGACGTAATAGGTGACGGCGAACATGGTGCACTGATCGCGGTCTTTCGTTCCGGCGGGGAAACGGTCGCACTCTTTGATGAAATCGGTGCGCAGCAGGTCGAGGCAATAGACCCAGTCATTGTCTTTGACCGTGAAGCAGTTGCCCATCTTCGCGCAGTACGGCTTGAAGGCCGCGCGCATCTCGTCCCAATGTTCGTCGACCCACTCCTGGTGCATGTCGAAGCCGCGGAAGGCGGTGGCGAACTGGGTGAACTTGTGCTGCGGGAACGACTCGCACACCGCATCGGCGTCGGCCGCGCAGGGTGAGGGCTTGTAATCGGAAGGGAACTTGTCGCGAAGCGGCGTCGTCTGCGCGAACGCGGAACCGGCGATCAGGAGAAGGAGAGCAAGGGCCTTTTTCATGGGTGAATTCGCGCCGAATCGGCAGGGCAGGTCAGTGGAACCGCGTCACGACGAACGCGATGTCGTCTTTGAATTCTTCCGTTGCTAGGAAGTTGCTGACATCGGCGTAAATCGCGTCGTACGTGGTGCTGAGGTCCGCATCGGGAGCGCTTTCGAGCACTGCCGCGATGCGGTCGATCGAATAGAACTCCCCTTCGTGATTGACGCGGTCGGTGAGGCCATCGGTGTAAACGAACAACGTGTCGCCTGGTGAAACCATCACTGTGTTCTCCTCGAAGGGCATGTTTGGCATCGCACCCAGCAGGTTCGACGGCTGTTCGAGGATCATGGTTTTGCGGCTTTCACGCTGATAGAGCAGAAATGGGGGATGGGCTGCGTTCGAATAGACCACTTCGCGCCCTTGATCGATGCGGAAGAGCGCTGCCGTTGCGAATTGCGTGGGTAGGCTTACGCTGAACAGAAAGTCGTTGAGGCGCGCCATGAACTCCGAGAGCGGCCGGTCGTTCGCCGCTTCGGTGTGAATGTAGCTCTTGAGCAGCGACACGAGAATCGCGGCAGGCAGGCCGTGGCCCGAGACGTCGGCCACGAAGAGGTACATCGAGTCGTCCTGCACGAAGTAGTCGTAGAAATCGCCGGAGAGAACTTCGCTCGGAATGTACGCGGAACGGATCTCGAGACGAGGCGAGGAGAAGGCCCGCTGCGGCACGAGCGCTTCCTGAACGCGGCGCGCGATCTGGAGGTCGCGCGTCATCTGGCTGTTCATCCGGCGGAGCTGATCCTGATATGCCTTCATCCGCAGGAGTGAGCGCAACCGCGCCACGATGATCTCCATGTCGGAGCCCTTGGTGACAAAGTCCTCGGCGCCGGCGCCGAGACCTTCGACCACATGCTCGGCGGAGTCGGATCCGGTGAGCATCAGGACCGGGATCGTCTGCAACTCCGGGTCGGCTTTGATCCGGCGTGTGACTTCGAACCCGTCGAGCCCCGGCATCCGGTAATCGACGATGAACGCATCGGGGACGTGCTGCTGCGCGAGGCGCAGTCCTTCCTCACCCGATTGCGCGGGCGTGACGTCATAGCCGCGCCGCTCGAGAAACCGCCGCGTGACTTGTAAATCGTTCGCGCTGTCGTCGATCAGCACGATGCGCTGCTTCTGCACTTCCATGGCTGGGCGCATTCTAGGCGAGGTCAGTTCATCTCCAGCGTCCGCTGGGCAAAGGGTGCCGGTCATGCTCACATTTGTGACCCTATTCGCAGACCGTGTGGCGCGGCGTGATGCGGAGCACTGTTCGCGGCTCGGCCGGCGATCCTTGCGGGCACAGCGGCCCGAAGGGCTCAGGACGGCCGGAGGCGCCCGGTCAAACTGAGGCGAACACCGCCAGCAGGTCGTCCGTCGAGAACGGCTTCTCGAGGAAGCCGACGTGCGGTTTCGCGAGCAGCGCGTCGAGCTCGGTCCTGCTGAGATGACCGGTCATGAACACCACTTTCC
>DASVUA010000437.1:0-2273 GCA_036387295.1 Thermoanaerobaculia bacterium
CGGCGCGGCAACCGGCATCCTCACCGGCAACGCCACCTTCATCTCGGTTCTCGGCGTCGTGCTCGCCCTCTGGGGGGCGTACACGGTGTGGCTGATCGTCCGCAATCCCGACGAGCTGACCTCGACGGAGAACCACCCGAGCTGGCGCCACATGTATCTGATGATGATGGCGGCGCAGATCGGATTCGCCGCCGCGTACCTCGTGTAGCCGCGCGGGAGACGACGGGTCCCTCGTCTTCCCTCCCGCCGAGTACCATGCACGGATGCTGTCTTTCGAGCCTGAGCTCGAACGCCTTCGTCCGCTCCTTCCGCCGGATACCGCCGACGCGCTCCTCGCGCGAGAGCGGCGCGAGGTGTTTTCCGTCCATCCGGAATTGCGTCTCTGCGCCTGGGGCGGCGCGATGCTCCTCGCCACCGCCGCCGGCATCGTGCTCAAAAACAACATCGAGCGCATCGGGCCGGTCGTGCTTGCGTGCGCGGTGGCCGCGATCGCCTTCGCCTGCTATGCGTTCGTGGCGGTCCGTCGCGGCCGCGGCTCGCTCGTCGACGATTCCGTGCTGCTTCTCGGCGCACTGCTCGTCAGCGCCGACGTGGCGTTCGTCGAGACGCAGTTCCATCTCTTCGGCGCCGCCTGGTATCGCCACTTCCTGATCCTCGCGGTCGTGCACGGCGCGGGCGCGTACGCCTACCGTTCGCGCGCGCTGCTCTCACTCGCGCTCACCGCGCTCTGCGCGTGGCTCGGCGTGACGAACGCAGGCTTCGATGACGCGAGCGAGCTTGCGCTGCGCGCATTCGGCGCGGCCGCAGTGGTGCTGATGTGGCGCACCGTCGACCTGCGCGTTCGCGAAGGGAGCGAGTTCGCGCCGGTCTTCGAATCGTTCGCCGCGGGCCTCGCGGCGCTCGGCGGCTGCGCGCTCATGACGTACGACGGGACGCGCCCGCTCGCGTGCCTGCTCGCCCTCGCAATTGCCGCGGCGATCACCTGGTGGGGCTATCGCCAGCGGCGCGAGGTGCTGACGATGTTCGGCTTTCTTTATGGCGTCGTCGCCGTCGACGTCTTCCTGATCGATCTGTTCCAGGAGGGCTGCACGACGTTTCTACTGCTGCTCGTATCACTCGTCGCCGCCATCGCCGCGCTCTTCGTCATTCACGCGCGCTTTCGGGAGCTCCGCGCATGAACGTCACGCACGAGCGCAATCACGCATTGCAGGAACGGCTGCGCGGCGAGAAGCTGCTCACGCGAGCCATTGCGGCGGAGCTCGAGCAGCCGTGGCGCGCGAACGGCGTCATCGCGCAGGCGGTGTTTTTCGGCCTCGCGCTCCTCGCCTTCGGCGCCTTCTACGCGATGTTCGCCGTCTTCCAGGTTCCCCGTCCGGGGCTGTTCACAGGTGTCGTCGCCATCATCGTCGCCGAATATCTCATCCGCGCCGAGCGCTGGTTCGGCACCGGCGTCGAAGCGGCGCTCTGGATCGGCGGACTCGTGGCGCTGATCAGCGAGTTGCCACGCAGCGGCACACCCGAGTCGATTCTCGTGATCGGTGCCGCGTTCGTCGTCGCGGGCGTGCGCGTGCGCAATCCGCTCTTCGGCGCCGCGGCCACGATCTGCGTCGTGCACTATCTCGAAGACCGTTTCGACCTCGGCGTCATCGCCGCGTTGCTCTTCGCCACGGCCGCGCTCATCGCGCTGCTGCGCACGTGGCGGCGTCCGTCGAACGAATGGCTCTGGATCGCGATCGCGCTGATTTGCCCGCTCGCCGGCATCGTGTACGCGGATGAAGAATGGCGTGTCGTGACGATGTCGCTCTACGCGCTGTTCGCCGTGATCGCGTTCGCGCTCGCCATCGCCCGAAAGCACCACGCGTACTTGCTCGCCGCGATGATCGGCATCAGCGTCGCCGCAACTGAGCTCGCGCAGATGTTCCCCGCGGTCGCCCTCGAAGCGAAGCTCGCCCTCGGCGGCGCGCTCCTGCTCGGCGTCGCGTTCATCGTCTCCCGCGCACTCCGCGGCCACACCAAAGGCTTCGTCCTCACACCCGCGAAGCTGACGCCGATCGACGACCAGATGCAGCTCGCCGCCACCCTGGCCGCCCCCCACGCCGGCGCCCCCCACGGAGCCGCCCCGGAAACCCACCCCGGCGGCGGCGGCTCCTTCGGCGGCGCCGGCGCCAGCGGCGATTACTGATCGGAAGCGAGCCTCACGTCTAGTGGAGCGGCGGGCTTCAGCCCGCCGACCAACAACCGGCGGGCTAAGAGCCCGCCGCTCCACTGAAGCA
>DASVUA010000438.1:0-8297 GCA_036387295.1 Thermoanaerobaculia bacterium
CGACTCGTCGTCAGATGCGCGGTTTCGAGTGCTTCACCGAGGTGATGATGCCGACGCCGAGGAGCAGGAGCGCGCCGATGCCGATCCAGAAAGGCTCGACGTCGAATCGATAGGCGACCAGTGCGAGCGCCACGATCACGATGAGCCAGCCGACGAACGATAGATTGAACCAGTTCATCCGGGGTACCTCCCGCGGCTGCCCTCAGCAAAGACGCTGCCCAAACGTGTGAGCAACGCGGCGGCCGGCTTCAATCGGGCGATGTCCGGGTGCTCGTCTGATACGCGGGAGGCCGCAGCGTTCGCAGCAGTCATCGCGCGCCGGGCCACCCATCATCCAACGACCGCACAAAAGAAAACGCCCAACGCCTGGAAGGCGTCGGGCGCTGGGTACAGCCCGCGATGCGTTTAGCGGCCCTGGATGATGAACGCGATGACGAGCGCGTAGATGACGAGCGACTCGATCAGCGCGAGACCGATGATCATCGCAAGACGAATCGGGCCGGCAGCGCCGGGGTTGCGCGCGATGCCTTCGCATGCGGCGACGATGGCGCGCGACTGGCCGATTGCACCTGCAGCGGCGGCGAGGCCGAGGACGAACGCCGCGGCGAGCGGTCCCCACGCAACACCGTTGTTCGTGGTGGTCGTCGTAGCCTGGCCGAACGCGGAGAACGCGGTCAGCGCGAGGATGACGAACAGGATCATGTTCTTCTTGGTCACTTGAATCTCCTCCTTTTCAAATCTCGAAACCCGTAGGTTGATCGAAGTCTTAGTGTTCTTCCGTTGCGACGGCGCCACCGATGTACACCATCGTCAACATGATGAAGACGAACGTCTGCAGGAACGCGCCGAAGATGCCGAGGCCCATCATCGGCCAGGGAACTACGAAGGGCAGCATGCCCATGAAGATGCCGGTGGCGGTGTGCTCACCGAAGATGTTCCCGAAGAGGCGCATGCCGAGCGAAAGGATGCGTGCGAAATGTCCGATCAGCTCGATCGGGAACATGAGCGGCGCGAGCCACCAGATCGGGCCCGCAAAGTGCGCGAGATAGTGGCCGGCGCCCTGCGTCTTGATGCCCTGGAAGTTGTAGTACAGGAAGGCGATCAGGCCGAGGCCGAACGTCGTATTGACGTTTCCGGTGGGCGGCTGCAGAAAGAAGAAAAGTCCGAAAAGGTTCGAGACGAAGATGAAGACCGCGAACGCGCCGACGATGTAGAGGAAGCGCTCGGAATGCGGTCCGACGATGTCGGTCAGGAGCGCTTTGAGGCCTCCGACGATCAGCTCGAGGAACTGCTGCGTGTTGCTCGGATTGTCTTTGCGGATCCTGCGCGCGATGAGCGGAAAAACGATGCTGCTCAACAGCAGCACCAGCAACGCCATCACGACGTGGTCGGGGACGTCGAATCCGAGGAGCGGCCGGAAAAGCTTGTTGAACGGCTCGTACAGGATTGAGTGTTCGTGTTCCATCTACTTTTGAGCTACCTCTCGGTACAACGAATACAGAGCTTCGCCGCAGATTCCCACCACGATGATCGAGAATCCCAGCAACACACTTAACGCATTGAAACGAGCAACGATGATCGTGACCGTGAGCGCCACACCGAGGAGAGCGAAGCGCGCCAGGGTGCGCACCGTGAGCCTCCGAGCGTGCAGATGTGCCGCCGGTTGGAGCAGAACGTCAACGATCTCCTCCAACCAAAGGAAGCTGATCATAGTTACAGCGGCACTGCAAGTCAATCCGATAAAGCCGCGAAAACCGCCTGAAATCGCGGAGAAAATGGCGAAAACGGCGGTGGCGAGCCAGGCCGTCCGCTTGATCCGCCGGATGACGTCGGCAGGCTGTTCCCGCTCGAACCATCGCGGACGTCCGGGCGGAGGTGTCGTCGTCACTGCGAACGCGAGGACATCCGGAAGAGATTCACGAACGCGGCGATGATGCCGAAGCCGGTGAAGATGCCGGTCAGCCACGGCCAGGTGCCGAAGAATTTGTCCATCCCCCACCCCCACAGGGCGCCGAGGCCAATTGCGATGGGGAACATCCACGCGAGCGAGGAGGCTTCGAGCAGCTCGCGATACTCCTTTTTCTTGTTATCGGGCTGCATCAGCGATTCGCCTCGAGACCGGCCGGCCGGAGCGGCCCGCTTCGTCGATGAAGTAGGCCGGCCACAGTCCGAGGAACAGTGTCACAAGCAGCGCGATCACCGCAACCAGCTGGAGTCCGCGCGAGGTCCCGAGCACCTCGGCGCGCCCGTCGCCGCGAAGGTACATCGCCGCCACGATGCGCACGTAATAGAACATCGAGACGGCGGACATCAGTACCGCGATCACGGCGAGCCAGCCGAACCCGGCGTTCACCGCCGCATAGAACAGAAAGTACTTGCCGATGAAGCCGGACGTCGGAGGAATGCCGCCGAGCGAGAGCAGAAAAATCAGCATCGCAAATGCCCAGAACGGCGCACGGCGATGCAGCCCTTCGAAATCGTCGACCGATTCGCCGGCGTATTCGTTGCGCTCGAGCATCAACACCGTCGCCCAGATGCCGAGGGTGGCGAAGACATAGACGACTGAGTAGACGAGCACGCCGCGCAATCCCATCTCGCTCACGGAAAGAATGCCGAGCAGAACGTACCCGGCGTGCCCGATCGACGAGTACGCGAGCATCCGCTTGACGTTCTCCTGCGTGATCGCGGCGAGGTTCCCGACCAGCATCGAGAGCGCGGCGATCGCGGCGAGCACGTACTGCCAGTCGAGCCGGAAGTGGTACATGCCGACGTAGAAGATGCGGGCGAAGATCGCGAATGCTGCGGTCTTCGACGCGGTGGAGAGAAATGCGGTGATCGGGGTCGGCGCACCTTCATAGACATCCGGCGTCCAGACGTGAAACGGCGCCGCGGCGATCTTGAAGCAGAGCCCCGCGCCGAGCAGCATGATCCCGAACATCAACGCGTCGTTCGTCACCAGTGTCGACATCGCGGTGGCGATCCCGAGCAGGTTCAGCGTGCCGGTGACGCCGTAGATCAGTGAAATGCCGTACAACAGAATCGCGGAGCTCACCGCGCCGAGCACGAAGTACTTCATCGCGGCCTCGGTGCTCTTCTGTTCGTTCTTGAAATAGCCGGCGAGGATGTAGCTCGACAGCGACATCAGTTCCAGCCCGACGTAAATCGTGGCGAGATGAATCCCCGACGCCATGAACATCATCCCGCACAGCGCGAACGCCGTCAGCGAGTAGTACTCCCATGCCGAATAACGCGAGCGGCGAAGGAAGTCGTCGGACAGCAGCGTGACCATTGCGATCGTGGCGACGAAGAGCAGCTTGAAGAAGATGGCGAAGGAATCGAGGGCGAACATCCGCGCGAACGCGTTGGTCTGATCGACGTTCTGGACGGCGTAGGAGCAGGCGAACAGCGCCGCGCCTGTAATGGCGAGCAGCACGAGCATCGCCCACTTGGCCGTAGTGGAGTCGTTGCGGAATCCGGACACCGGCGCAATCAGCAGCAGCATCGCGCCAATGGCGATGACGACCTCCGGCAACAGGTAGAGCGTGTCGCTCCAGGTCATTTCGACGCCACCTCGTGGTGCCCGGCTGCAGGTGCGGCCGCGGGAGCGGCGGGATAGGTCAGCGGCTGTTTCGCAAAGTACTCAGGATCGACTTTGCGGACGATGTAATCGACCGGCTGCTCCATGACGTCGAAGATCGGCTTGGGGTACACGCCGATCCACACCATGAGCGCAACGAGCGAGAGCATGAGCCCGAGCTCGCGGCGCGTGACGTCCGGGAGGTTCGCATTGGCGGGATTGTCGAGTGGGCCCCAGAAAACACGCTGATAGAGCCACAAGAGATACGCCGCACCGAGCACGATGCCGACAGCGGCGACGACCGCATAGGCGATGGTTCCGAACTGCACGGAATTAGCCGCGCCCAGGAGGATGGTGAATTCACCGATGAACCCATTGAGCGCGGGCAAACCCATTGAGGAAAGTGCCGCGATCAGGAACAGTGCGGCATAGACCGGCATCTGTTTCGCCAGTCCGCCGTACTCCGCGATCATGCGCGTGTGCCGGCGCTCGTACACCATGCCGACGAGCAGGAAGAGCGCGCCGGTGGAAATGCCGTGGTTGATCATTTGAATGATCGAGCCGCGGAGACCCATCGGATTGAGCGCGAACATGCCGAGCATGACGAAGCCGAGATGCGAAACCGAGGAGTACGCGACCAGTTTCTTCATGTCCTTCTGGACCAGAGAAACGAGCGCGCCGTAAATGATTCCGATCAGCGACAGGACGACGATCGGCACCAGCAGCTGCTTCGTTGCGTCAGGAAGGATCGGCAGCGCGAATCGCACGAAGCCGTACGTGCCCATCTTCAGCAGCACGGCCGCAAGAATGATCGAGCCGGCGGTCGGTGCCTCGACGTGGGCGTCGGGCAGCCAGGTATGGAAGGGGAACATCGGGACCTTGATTGCGAACCCGAAGAAAAAGCCGAGAAAAATCCAGAACTGAAGCGTCGGCGGGATGAGATGGCCGACCTCGTGGAACTGGAGCACGCTGAACGTAGCGGGATTGCCGAGGCCGCGGATATTGAGGAAAGGAATCCCGCCGTCATTGAAGAAGAAGAGCGCCAGGATCGACAGCAGCATCAGCACGGAGCCGGAGAGCGTGTAGAGAAAAAACTTGATCGCCGCGTAAAGCTTCCGCGTGCCGCCCCAGATGCCGATGATGAAGTACATCGGGACGAGCATGATTTCCCAGAAGACATAGAAGAGGAAGAAGTCGAGCGCGCAGAACGTCCCGATCATGCCGGTCTGCAGCATGAGGAGCAGCGCGTAGTATTCCTTTTCGCGGTGGTTGATCGCGCTGTAGGACGACACGACGCCGATGATTCCGATGAAGGTCGTGAGGAGCACCAGCAGGAGGGAAATGCCGTCGATTCCGAAGTCGTACCTGACGCCGAGCGACGGGATCCAGTCGTACGTTTCGCGGAACTGGAACATGGCCGCGCCGGTGGCTTTGCGGTTGAAATTCGGCCAGAGCCAGAGCGAGACCACGAAATCGAGCACCATCGTGGCGGTCGCAATGATCCGGATCAGGCGCGGATTGTTCTTGTTGACGAACAGAATGGCCAACACGCCGACCAGCGGGATGTACGTGATGATGTTGAGAATACCCATCTAGTTCCTCTTCGCTGGTCGCTGTCAGGTCTCAGCGCTCGGCCAGCACGTGCTTCTCACGGCTTCATGAACAGATAAACCATTGCGATCAGGACGAGCCCTCCGCCCATGATCAATGCGTAGTTCTGTACGAGTCCACTCTGAACGCGCCGGAACATGAGCGAGCCGCCTCGGGCCGTCGACGCCACACCGTTGACGGCGCCGTCGACCACATACCGGTCGAACAACGACGAGCCGTGGCCGAGCCCGATCACCGTCAGGTGGCGAACGCTGTTGACGATGCCGTCGACAATCCACATGTCGACCCACCAGAGTGCGCGGCACAACATGAGCGTGCCGCCGATGACGGTTTTCGCATAAAGCTCGTCGACGAAATACTTCTGCTCGAGCACGCGGTGCACCGGAGCCCATTGTTTCGCGAGCCGCTTCGGTGTCGTCCAGTGCGGGTCGCGCGCATAGAAACGGTATGCGAGGAAAATCCCGAACGCCGCCACGGCAACCGAGATCGCCATGAGGATGTATTCGAGCTGATTCGACGCGTGATGAAACTCGAACGCATGCCCCTGAATCGGCAGCAGAACGGGAGAGAGCCACTGCTGGAAGCGGGTCGGATGCGAGCCGCCGAGAGCCGCAGGCAGTCCGATCCAGCCGCCGATGAACGAGAGAAACGCGAGCACGCCCAGCACGGCGGTCATGCTGAGCGGTGATTCGTGCGGATCGTGACTGTGCGCGTGGTGCCCGTGCGCTTTGTCGCTGTGCGCGTCGCCGTCCTGCAGGTGCGGCGTCGCCGGGATCAGATCGTGGCCGCCGTGGGCCGGCTCCGATTCTTCGATTCCCACTCCATGATTGCCGCGGTATTCGCCGAGAAACGTCATGAAGTAGAGGCGGAACATGTAGAACGCGGTCAGGCCGGCCGTAATGAGGCCGATGATCCAGATCGCCTTCTGGTGCGGAAACGCATTGGCGAGAATTTCGTCTTTGGAGAAGAACCCGGCCAGCGGCGGGATGCCGGCGATGGCGATGGTGGCGATCAGCATCGCCGCGTGTGTGCGCGGCATGTACTTTTTGAGCCCGCCCATCTTGCGCATGTCCTGCTCGCCGCCGCAGCCGTGGATGACCGAGCCGGCGCCGAGGAAGAGACACGCTTTGAAAAACGCGTGAGTCATGACATGGAAAATCGCGGCGGTGAACGCCCCCACACCGACCGCGAGAAACATGTACCCGAGCTGCGAGACGGTCGAATACGCGAGGACTTTCTTGATGTCGTTCTGGGCGAGGCCGATGGTCGCCGCAAAGATGGCCGTCGCGGCGCCGACGATTGCCACGACGAGCATGGCGTCGGGCGCGAGCCGGAACAGCACGTTCGAACGGACGCACATGTAAACGCCGGCCGTCACCATCGTCGCCGCATGAATGAGTGCGGAAACAGGCGTCGGGCCGGCCATTGCGTCGGGCAGCCACACGTACAACGGAATCTGCGCCGACTTGCCGCACGCGCCGACGAACAGCAGCAGGCAGATCGCCGTGGCGACGCCCGCATACTGCTGCCCTCCTGCCGCCGCCATCGCGAACACCTTGCCGTAATCGGCGGTACCGAAGGTATTGAAGATCAGGAAGACGCCGAGGACGAAGCCGAAGTCGCCGATGCGATTGGTGATGAATGCTTTCTTCCCGGCGTCGGCGGCGGAGTTCTTGTCGTAATAGAAGCCGATGAGGAGATACGAGCAGAGCCCCACCCCTTCCCACCCGACGAACATGACGATGTAATTCGCGCCGAGCACGAGCAACAGCATCATGAACATGAAGAGGTTGAGGTAGGTGAAGAAGCGCGTGTAGCCGTGCTCGTGCGACATGTAGCCGGTCGCATAGACGTGGATCAGGAACCCGATCCAGGTCACGATCATCAGCATCGTGCAGGACAGCGGGTCGACACGGAATGCAAAGTCGATCGCGAAATTCGCGATCTGCGTTCCCACTGCGCCGATTCCGGTGGGGATCCATTCGTAATACGAGAACTGCAGCGGCTCGTGGTGGCCGAGGTAGGGAACGACCACGCCGAAGGTAGCGGTGAGCGCGGAGAGCAAGGTCGCGCCGAGCGCAACGGCGTTCGTGACGCTCTTGTTCTTGGCTCCGTGCGGATTCGAAATCGCGCGCGTGCCGTTGATCAGCGCGCCAAGCGCGGGGAGAAGGACGACCAGGAGCAGCGCGCTAGCCATGCAGCGTCCTCACTTCATCGACGTTGATCGTGCTTCTCAGCCGGTACAGCTGAATGATGATCGCGAGTCCCACTGCCGCTTCGCCGGCCGCGATGCAGATGACGAAGATCGTGAAGACCTGCCCTTCGAGATTCGCGAGCCGGTACGAAAATGCAATCAGATTGATGTTCACGGCATTGAGCATCAGCTCGATGCACATGAGGACCGTGATCATGTTCCGGCGCACAATGACGCCGACGAGGCCGACGGCGAATAAAGTGCCGGACAGCATCAGATACGCTTCAGTGCTGGGCATTGGCCGCCTCCGCGCGATTGAAAATCGAGGCTTGCGGATTCAGGATCCGGCGACACGCGTCGGTCGCGCGAACCGGTCTCTCATCCTCGATCCTCAATCCTTCATCCTCAATCCGTGTCTCACGCACTGACCGACTCCTTCACTTCGTGCTCGACTTCCGCCCGTTCGAGGATGAAGTTCGGCGTCGACTCTTCCTCTTCTGCCGACAATTCGCGTTTGCCGATCACGATCGCGCCGATCATCGCGACCAGCAGGAAGAGCGATGCGACTTCGAATGGCACGAGGTAGTCGGTATACAGCGCCATCCCGACCGCCTCGGCGTTGCGGTTCTCGCGCTCACGTGTGCGGCGCACGAGCTTGTTCGGGTCGGTGGGATGTTCTGTGATGTACGACTCGCGCACCGTCGTGAGCGTTTTTTCGGGCGTCGGCGCCGCTTCGTGATACGCACCGGGACGGACGAGCGCCAGGAAGAGGACGAACAGCGCCACGCCGACCCCGATGCCGCCCAGCCATACAGACGACATCACCCGTTCTTCCGGGAGATGCCGGTAATTGATGAGCATGACCACGAAGAGGAACAGCACCATGACGCCGCCGGCGTAAACGAGCACCTGCAC
>DASVUA010000439.1:0-3337 GCA_036387295.1 Thermoanaerobaculia bacterium
GATCTGGAGTGCGGCGACGATAGTCGCCGCTCTTCCTGCCGCGGCAGAGCCGCGGCGCCCTCGGGCAACATATGAGCGGCAGCTGATCGCTGCCGGAGTCAGAGCGGCGACTGGCGTCGCCGCACTCCAGATCGTCAATTACCGTCGTGCATATGGAATTGCGGCGCTTTGTCGGCTTCGATGCGGATGAGGCGATCGGGATGCTGGTATTGCGCGATGAGGTACGGCGTGAGATCGACGCCGAGGTTGCGCATCGCTTCGAGCTGGGAAAGATCGGCCGCGTTCATTTCCGCCTTGTGCAGCCGCTGCAATTCGTCGGCGCCGCGGCGATGCGCCAGCTCGGTATCGAATTCAGCGGTCTTCTGCCGCATCTTCTCGTCGTGCGCCAGGCGCTCGAGGAGATTCTGATGCTGCAGCTCCTGCTCCTGCATGTTCTGGCGCATGGCAGCGCGGCGGCTTTCGCGCTCGAGCTTCAGATCGGCCAGCTCCTGCGACTGTTGTTCGGTCTCCGATTCGAGACGGAGGCGCGTACGCGTTTCGATGGCGTTGTCGTGCATCGCCTGAAGCTTGTCGCTGGCGTGGTAGCCGCGATAGACGACCTTGTTGATCGTGTAGCCGATCCGCTCCGCGCGTGCGACTAATTGCGGATAGGTCGCGAGCTGATTGAGGCGCTCGGTCTGATCCTTGAACTGCTCGAATTCCCGAGCGCCGGCGAAATCGATCACGTCCGCGGTCAGTGCATTGATGAAGTCTGCAATGGGATCGTGCGTCTCCTCCAGCATCGTCGAAAGACTCGACAGCTCGAAGAAGACCATCAATTTCACACAGAGCAGCGCATCGTCAGCGGTGCGGACTTCTTCCACGTCAAAGTACAACTGGTCGGGGATCACACGCACGCGCGTGAACTCCAGCGCATTGGGGATCTTGCGCCGCGGATGTTTCGGGTCGGCCCCATGCCACCGAAACGTGTGCAGCCATTCGTTCGGCTGCGGCACGAACACCGCCGGCCCATCGACTACGCGCCGGTCCACACCGGCCGCCTGATTGCGATAGACCACCACCGCCTCGTGCGCCGACACGCTCATCGCCTGTTTCGTCTCAATCCCGGCGTGCAGGACCGGATCGAGCCACACGGCCGCCGGTCCGGCAAGATGCTCGACCCGCCCGTCCACATACCGGATTACCAGGTACTGATCGGGACGCGCCGAATGCAGAACGAGCGGCTTCACGGTTTCGCGCCACAACAGCAGACGGCGCGGCCCATCGACATAACGAACTTCGCCGTTGCGATTCCAGACGGCGACACGTTCGCCGGTACGCACTGTCGTGAAGCCGATCATGAGTGTCGCTCCTTTTGTTGTTGTCAGTTGTCGGTTGTCGGTTCTCTGTACTGCTCAACCAGGGCGTCATTTGCCGTAGGCGACTGAGGCACAGACAAACCGACAACTGACAACCGACAACATTCCGTCACCTCGTGGCAAGCAGCGCAACGACTTCTTCGCTGCGCACGATCTCTGCGCCGGCCTGGCGCATCTCTTCAATGGCACGCTCGACGTCGCCCGGCTGCAGGTTCACGCCGCGGCTGCCGTCTTCAATGAGGTGCGTGCGGAAACCGAGCTCGATTGCATCCAGTGCGGTCCACTTGACACAGTAGTCGGTGGCCAGGCCCATCACATAGACGTCGGTGACCTGTTGTCCGCGCAGGTAATCGCCGAGGCCTGTGGCTTTACGATGGCCGTTATCGAAAAAGCCGCTGTAACTGTCGATGCCCGGATCCGTTCCTTTGCGAAACACGCGATCGACGCGGCTCAGATCGAGATCAGTGTGAAACTCCGCGCCGCGCGAGCCTTGTACACAATGGTCGGGCCAGAGCACCTGCGGCAGCCCGCCCAGTTCCGACAGCTCGCCGATCTTTCCGCCGTTGCTGTTCGACGCGAAGCTGCCGTGATCGGCCGGATGCCAGTCCTGCGTCGCGACCACCAGGTCGAAATGCGGCTGCAGCTGGTTTGCGACCGGCACCACCGCGTCGCCCTCAGCGACCGCCAGCGCGCCGCCCGGAATGAAGTCGTTCTGAATGTCGACCAGGATCAGTGCTCGTTTCATCGTCTGCTCCTCAGATCTCGAAGTTGAACCCGCCGCGCACGAGCTGCTCGTATTTACGCCGGTTGAAGCTGTAGAGACGTGCGGCGCGGTGCGCGACGTCCTGCTCGATCTCGTCGAGCTCGATCATGAAATCCATGCTCAGGATCTTCTTGCGGAAATTGCGTTTGTCGAGCGGCCGCTCGAGCACCGTTTCGTACAGGTGCTGCAGGTGCGAGAGCGTGAATTTCGGCGGCAGCAGCTCGAACCCGATCGGCTCGTAGCGAACCTTCCCTTTGAGGCGGGTGAGCGCGGTGTCGACGATCTCCGCGTGGTCGAACGCCAGCGCCGGCAGGTCGTCGACCGCGAACCACGCCGCGCGCGAGGCATCGGTGGCGGCCACGATCTTGTGGTCGCTCAGTTTCACGAGCGCGTAATACGCCACCGTCACCACCCGCTCGCGCGGATCGCGGTCGACCGTGCCGAACGTATACAGCTGCTCGAGGAACACCCGCTCGATTCCGGTCTCTTCGCGCAACTCGCGGCGGGCCGCCTCTTCGAGCGATTCCTTCATCTGCACGAAGCCGCCCGGCAGCGCCCAGCGCCCTCGAAACGGCGCCACGTCACGCGTGATCAGCAGTACCTTGAGCGCCCCTTCGTCGAAGCCGAAGACCACACAGTCGACCGTGAGCGCGGGGCGGGCGTATTCGTACGTGAAAGCCATAGTGTATTCTGAACACCAACTTAGTGTTGATTTTGATTTGACACGATGTCAAGATCCGCCGCCGCAAAATCCTTCATTTCCTGGAGCTCCCGCTCGAATCCGCCGGAAAGAATCGGAAAACGGCACCACGTCTTCGGGTCGAGGTTCTCGTCGTCGAGGTGAAACGACGGCGCGTAGCGCTCCCGCTTCCACTGATTGCGCGACCAGAGCCGGAAGAAGCGTGCGATCCACACCTGCAGTTGTGCGGCGGTGTACTGCGGCCACGCCACGCGCATGAAGCGGTAAACCTCCAGCGGCGTCTGCTTGTCGCGGATCGCGGCGCGCTCGATGGCGTCGAGCAGCGGATACGGCATGAGGTCGTCTTCGTCGGTCTGCGCCTGCTCCTGCGGCCGCAGTTCGGCGGTCGGGACGAGCTTGTTCACCACCGCGAGCTCCGGAACGGGATGCATGCCCTCCGGTCCTTTCGTTTCGAGCCAGCGCAGCCATGACCGGAGGAACGCTTTGTCGATTCCGGCGATCGGGCTGAGGCCTCCG
>DASVUA010000440.1:0-9126 GCA_036387295.1 Thermoanaerobaculia bacterium
CCATCGTCACGGCGGCAATTGCGGCCGCGATGACCGCTTCCGTGAGCCAGGTCACGACCCACGACCATGAATCGGACGCATTGTGTGCGGCGAAGGAAGCGACGAGTGCCGTAATCCCGATTGCCACGCCGCCCCATCCCGGAATCGATGTGAACGCGCTCGCACGCTCCATCGCCTCGCGGATGTAGCGGAGATTGCTGAGCGCATGCTCGTGCATCGGGGCCGGATCGGGCATCGAGTGCATGGTAGCGCAAAGCGCTTTATCCCGAAATTTATGCCGCTCCGGGTCGAGCGGTAAATCCGGTTCTCGCGTACAATAACTTCCACTTCGGTCCGGAGGATTGTTCAATGCGTCATGCCCTCGCTGCTATAGCTGTGTTGTGTCTCGCCGTCGGAAGCCTTTCCGCCGCGACATTCGAGCCCGTCTCCGACGCCGCGCTCGTCGCGCGCGCGGAGCTCATCGTGCGCGCGCAGGTTCTCGAATCGACCTCCCGCAGAACGGCGGACGGCTCGATCGCGACCGACTCCCGTCTCGCCGTCGAAGACGTGCTCAAGGGGCGTGCTCCGGCCGCCGAGCTGGTCGTGACCGAGCTGGGAGGACGCGCGGACGGCCTGGCGATGGTCATCCCCGGTTCCGCCGAGTACGTCCCCGGCACCCACGTGCTGGCGTTCCTCAAACAGCGCCCCGACGGCACGTGGTTCACCTCGCACATGGCCTTGGGGCAGTTCCGCTTTGCGCGCGCGAACGACGGCAGCGATCTGGTCGGACGCTTCGACAACGGCCTCGAAGTGAACGATGCCGATGCATTCCGCCCGCGCCGCGCCGAGGCGTTCATGAACTACGTTCGTGATGTTGCGCGTGGCAATGCAGCCGCCGCCCTCGTCGCGCCGGTTGCCGCCAGCGCCGAACGTTTCGAGCCTCGCAGCGAACTGCACGCGTCCGAATACGTCTTCAAGACCGGCTCACCCTTACACCCTGTCCGTTGGGAAGGTTGCGAGACCGGCTGCACGATCCCCTTCTCGGTGCATGACGTACAACCCGGTGTCGACGTGCCGCAGGGCATCAACGATGCGATGAGGGTGTGGAACGACCATGCCGACTCGTTCGTCAATTTCACTCTTTCCGGCTTCCCGAACCAGACCGATCCCACCGCGTTCGACAACGAGAACACCATCTGGCTGAACAACAACACCGCGATCCAGGGCCAGTGCGACGCCGCCCTCGGGTGTGGTGTGGTCTGGACAAACGACGGGACTGAGACTCCGGCCAACTCGCACGAGTTCCGCGGAGTCACGTTCTATGACGTCCTCGATGCCGACGTCCTCATTCGGCCGAACACGATGTCGCAGAACTTCTTCGAAGCCGTGCTTGCGCACGAGCTCGGACATGCGCTCGCGTTCAAACACGGCCCTACCGGCGCGCTGATGGCGCCGAGCATCCCGACGAACGCGACCGCGAGCCTCAAAGCGTATGACCGCGAAGCGATGGCCGAAGTTTACGGCGCCGGTGCGCCGTGCGTCCCGCCGTCGATCACCGGCACGAGCGGCGCCGGCACCGTGCCGTTCGGCAGCTCACGCCAGCTCGAAGTGACGATCAACGCCGCGACGACGCTGCCGGTCACCTATCAGTGGTTCCGCGGCATGAGCGGCGACACCACGACGCCGGTCGGGACAAACAGCAACAAATTCTCGATCTCCTCCGCCTCCGGCACGATGCACCACTGGGTCCGCGTCACGAGCCAGTGCGGCGCGAACGCGAGCGTCAACAGCGACACGATCACCGTCACGGCCGAATCGTGCACCGAGCCGACGATCACCAAGCAGCCGGTCGGGTCGCGTGTTACGCCGGGCGGCAGCGTGACGCTCAGCATCGACGCGAACGGCACGCCGAACCTCCAGATCCGCTGGTACGAAGCGGCGAACAACACCGACGAGTCGAAGCAGGTCGGCACCGGCAGCACCTTCACCACTCCGGCGCTGAACGCCGCCACGTCGTACTGGGCGCGCGTCACGAACGCGTGCGGCACCGCGCGCAGCAACGTGGCGACGATCACCGTCGGCACGCAGTGCGTCCCCGCGACGATCGCGAATCAGCCGGGCAACCTCACGATTCCCCTCGGCAGCGGCACGACGCTCAACGTCACGCCGGCCGGCGACGCACCGTTCACCTATCAGTGGTTCCTCGGCGACGCTCCGAACACCACGCAGCCGATTGCGGGCGCCACGAACGCCTCGCTCGCGCTTCCGGAGTTCACCACCGCCGGCACGTACAAGTACTGGGTGCGCGTTACGAACGCGTGCGGCAGCGCGAACAGCGCGACCGTGACGATCACCGTGCTGTGCGACGGCACGCTCGCCACTCCGCAGCTTTCCGTCCCGTCGATTGCGCACGTCAGCGCCGGCTACGACGTGAAGTGGAGCGGCACGCTCGCTTCCGCTTCGTCGTTCGAATTGCAGGAAGCGACCGATCCGACGTTCACCTCGAACCTCAAGACCTTCACGATCACCGGCGCGCTGAAGCAACACATCGACGCGCATTCCGAGGTGACGACCGACACGCGCTTCTACTACCGCGTGCGAGCGTTCAGCTCCTGCACGCAGCAGCCGACGCCGTACTCGACCACCGCCACCATCGTCATCACCAGACCGCTGCCGGCGAACAGCAGCGAGTTCTCGATCAGCGTTCCGGAAGATGCGACGCAGCCGTTCACGCAGGACTTCCTCGTCCCCGGCTTCGGCGCGACCGCGACGAACGCCGACACCTTCGCCATCGCCATCGACCAGCCGTGGCTGACGGTCTTCCCGTCGGCAGGCGCGCTGTCGGCGGGCGGCACGACCGTGCAGTTCCGCATCGCGCCGGCCACCGTGCCGATCGGCACGACCATCGCGACGGTGACGATCGCGCGCGCCCAGGGCTCGGCTCTGCGCGGCAGCGTCACGAGCAACGGCACGACCACGACGTCGCTCCCCTTCTCGATCAGCAAAGTCACGCCGGTCACGCCCGCGCCGCGCAGCGCGACGCCGCCTCCCGGCACGCTCATCATCCCCGCCGTCGCGCATGCCGACGGCATCGGCACTCGCTTCCAGTCCGACGTTCGCATCGCGAACGCGAGCAGCTTCCCGATTACGTACGAGCTGTCGTACACGCCGTCCGCCACGAACGGCACCGTGGTTGGAAAGAAGACGACCTTCACGCTCGCCGGACGCGAGTCGATGGGTCTCGATGACATCGTGAAGGCGTGGTACGGCGCCGGCGTCCTCGGTGAAAGCGGTCTCGGAACGCTGGAGATCCGCCCGAGCGCCACGCCGTCGCTGCTCGCGACGGTCGCGTCGAGCCGCACCTACGCGGTCACCGCGAAAGGGACGCTGGGCCAGTTCATCCCCGCCCTCGGCCGCGACAAGTTCGTCGGCGACATCAGCGCCGACTCGCTCGGAAAGATCAGCCTTCAGCAGATCGCCAACAGCGACAAGTACCGCACGAATCTCGGCTTCGTCGAAGGCTCCGGCCAGGTCGCACAGATCCGCGTCCGCCTGCTCGATTCGAACAACAACGTCCTCAAAGAAATCGAGCGGACGCTCCAGCCGTACGGTCACGAGCAGTCCAACCTCAGCTCGTACTTTGGCAACATCGCCGTCGAAGACGGTCGCGTCGAAATGGTCGTCCTCTCCTCGGGCGGCAAAGCAACGGCATACGCCTCGGTCGTCGACAACAAGACCAGCGATCCGCTGCTCGTTTTCCCGACTCAGGCCGAGCGCGTGCAGACGACGACGTACGTCGTTCCCGGCGTGGCCGAGCTCGAGAACGGCGCGTCGAACTTCCACACCGACATGCGCATCTTCAACGCGTCACAGACGCCGGTGAACGTGACGCTCAACTACTACCCGCTCGGCAACCCGACGCCGGTTCCGGCCTCGGCGCCGATCACGATCGGACCGGGCCAGGTGAAGGCGCTCGACAACATCCTGCCGACGCTCTGGAACCTCACCGCCACCGGTGGCGCCGTCACCGTGACGACCACGGAAGCCGCGCCGCTCGTTCTGACCGCGCGCACGTACAGCCGCGATCCGGAAGGCGGTACGTACGGCCAGTTCATCCCCGGCGTCACGTCGACCGATGCAGTCGGCAACGGTGAGCGCGGTGTCGAGCTGCTGCAGCTCGAAGACACTCCGCAGTACCGCACGAACATCGGTTTCGTCGAGGTGACGGGCAAGCCGGTGCGCGTCCGTGTGACCGCACAGAGCCCGCAGTCGAAAATCTCGGCAACCGTCGAGTTCGACCTGCGCGCGCACGAGTTCATTCAGCAGCGCCTCTTCCCCGCGATGGGCTTCGGCAACAACGTCTACAACGGCCGCGTCACGGTGCAGGTGGTCGGAGGCGAGGGCCGCGTCGCAGCGTATGGATCGGTCATCGACAACCGCACCGTCGATCCGACGTACGTCCCGGCTCAGTAAATCAACGCGTTCCTTGGAGTGAAAACGGCGGGCTTCGGCCCGCCGTTTTCGTTTCAGGCGTGCCCGGCGGAACCGACAGCCGCGCGATCGACGAACCACCAGGTGCTGATGTCTTTCGTCGCGCGCGCGAACGGGTAATCGGCGCCTTCGCGCAGCTCGCGAATGACGTTCGCTTTCGACGCACCGGTGGCGAGCACGATCCGGGCTGTGGCGGCGCGAATCACCGGCAGCGTCAGCGTGACGCGCCACTGATCGAGACGCGGCACGAACACTTCGCTCGCGATGCGATCCGTCACTTCGAGCACCGGCGTGCCGGGAAAGAGCGACGCGGTATGTCCGTCGTCGCCGCATCCGAGGAGCACCAGATCGGCGTGTTCGACACCGAGCTGCCGCCACTCCGCCTCGAACACGCGCGCGGTCTCCGCCGGATCTTCGAGCTCGGTCTTGAAGCGCAGCCAGCGATCCGGCACACCACGCGCGAACAGCGTGCGCTCCACCATCGCCGCGTTCGATTGCGGATCGCTCATCGGCACGTATCGCTCGTCGAGCAGAATCCAGGTGACGCCGGCGGGCAGCGAATGGCCGAGGATTTCGTACAGGCGCGTCGGCGTCGAGCCGCCGGTCACGACGATCGTCTTCGCCTTGCTCAGACGGATCGTTCGCGCGGCCGCCTGCGCGAGCGCTTCGTGATCGTCGAAAATTCGGAGATTCATCTGGTGAGCTCGAGTTGGCAACGCTACGTTCCTGACGCGATCGCGCCTTTCAGCGCGCGAAGATACACGCGATCTGCTTCCGGTTTCTTCAGCAGGCGCACGATGAGATCGTCTGGCGAATGCGCGAGCGGGCGCGCGATGCAATCGAGCGGCGCTTCCGCTTCGCCGAAATGCGCGATCACCGCGCCTCCTTCGCGCTGACGGCGAATGCGCGCGTTCGACGCGTCATCGAAAAACAGCTCGATCGTCCGAATGCCCGCCGCATCCCCTTCGCGCAGCACCTCGAGCTCCGCCGTCGCGCCGCTCTGCGCCTTGATCCACGCGCCGTACAACACGGCCGCCGCTTTGTCGCCGAACGAGCCCGTTCCGCCGCATGTCACGCGCACAGCGCGAAGCGCGCGCAGCCGGGCGCGCATCGGATGAGGGTCGAACAGCGTCGCCGTCGCGGCGCGCCATTCTTCGAGGCGCGCCCAGTTCAGATCGGCGGGCGCGGTCGTCGTCCGCTCGGCGATGTGCGAGACGAGCTCGAGGTCTTTTGTCCCGCTGAACTGGGCCGAATCGACGATGAGCCGGTCGGCGGGCTCGAGCAGCGTCTCTGCGTACTCGCGCTGCTCGTCCGGCAGATCGCCGACCCACCACACCGCCACCGGCATGTCGGGCAACAGCAGCGCCTTCACGAGCGGCGGCACGTGATGCACGCGCTCGCCCGCCGCGACGATCGACACCTCTTCCGAACAGACCTGCCGGCCTCCTCCAACGAGATGGCAGTTTGCCGAGATCCACGACGAGATCCCGGCGTCGCCGCGCGGATCGGCCTGAATGACGATCGTCCGCTGTGGCACCGAGGCGCTCGCGAGCGCGAGCGTCGTCGTCGCATGCGCCTTCTGCTCGCCGTTCCAGGTATGCGCGATCACGTTCCACAGCGCTGCGCGCGTGACGGCGCCGTTGTTGTCACCCTTCTCCGCGCGCCACAGCTCCGCGAGCTGGTGCTCGATCGTGCTGACGTCGACGCGAACGTCCGCTCCGTCTACGGCCTGCGCCATTTGCGTCCGTCCTTCTCGATCAGTTCGTCCGCGGCCTCGGGGCCCCACGTGCCCGACGCATACGGCTGCGGCGCGTTCGGGTCGTCCTCCCACCGTTTCAGCAGCGGATCGAGCCACGCCCACGCGGTTTCGATCTCGTCGCGCCGCGCGAACAGCGTGGCGTCACCGAGCATCGTTTCGAGCAGCAGCCGTTCATACGCCTCCGGCGGCTCCGCTCCGAACGACGTCGCGTACCGGAACTCCATCGAGACCGGGGCCGTGCGCACGGTCGGTCCGGGCAGCTTCGAATCGAACTTCAGCGAGATCCCCTCGTCCGGCTGAATGCGGATCGCGAGCACGTTCGCGTGCATCTTCATGCCGAGGCGCGAGAACAACGGATATGGCGCGGGACGGAAGTGAATCGAGATGTCGGTCACCCGTTTCGGCAGCCGCTTTCCTGCGCGGACGTAGAACGGCACATCGGCCCAGCGCCAGTTGTCGACATACATCTTCAAAGCGGCGTACGTCTCGGTGTTCGACCGCGGATCGACCTTCTCTTCCTTGCGATACGCGATGGCGTGCTCGCCGAGCACGGAGCCTTCCGCGTACTGGCCGCGAACCGCTTCGTCGATCGGACGCAGCGCGCGCAACACCTTCACCTTCTCATCGCGCACCGAATCGGCTTCGAACGCGACCGGCGGTTCCATGGCGATCAGCGATACGAGCTGCAGCATGTGGTTCTGCAGGATGTCGCGCGTGATGCCGGCGCCGTCGAAGTAGTTGCCGCGCTTCTCGACGCCGATCGATTCCGCGACCGTGAACTGCACGTGGTCAATGTATTGACGGTTCCAGAACGGCTCGAAGATGCCGTTCGCGAAACGGAGCACGAGCAGGTTCTGCACGGTCTCCTTCCCGAGGTAATGGTCGATGCGGAACACCTGCCGCTCGCGGAACGTCTTCACCGCGACGCGATTCAGCTCGTGCGCGCTCTCCAGATCGTGACCGAACGGCTTCTCGATGATGACGCGCGTGTACGGCCCGCCGCGCTCCGGATCGGTCACCAGTTCCTCGCCGCCGAGAAACTCGCCGATCGGCGCAAAGAACTCGGGGGGAACGGCCAGATAGTAGATCCGCCGCCCGCCGGTGCGCCGCGTGCGATCGAACTCCTCGAGCCGTTCGCGCAAACGGTTGTACGCCTGCGAATCGGTGAACTCGCCCGCCACGTAAAACAGGCCGCGCGCGAAGTTCTCCCAGATCTCTTCGTCGACGGGACTCGTGCGCGCGTGCTGATCGCACGCCTCGCGCATCGCCGCGCGGAACTGCTCATCCGTCATCTCCGCGCGCGACAAGCCGACGATCGTCTGCCCCGGCGGCAGCAGGCCGTCGTGCGCGAGCGAATAGAGCGCGGGAATGAGCTTCCGCTGCGTCAGGTCGCCCGACGCACCGAAGATCACGAGACACGACGGCTCGGGAACGCGCTCCTGTTCCAGCCCTTCCCGCAGTGGGTTCGTCTGCATGCCGCGCAGTGTATGACGACGCGCGCCGAACGGCCGGGCGCGCGCCGCAGCGCTCCCCGCGAATGCCCCTTCGCGGTATGCTCCGCGCCCATGAGCTGGCAATACTCACCACGTGTCGCTGTCGTTCGCGGACTTCGCACTCCCTTCGCGAGATCGGGAACGCATTACGGGCATCTCTCCGCGCTCGATCTCGGCAAGCTCGTGGTCACCGAGCTCGTGCAGCGTTCCGGGTTGAATCCGAGCGAAATTCAGGAAGTGGTGTTCGGCAACGTCATCCCGTCGGTCAAAGCTCCGAACATCGCGCGCGAGATCGTCCTCGGCACCGGCCTGCCGCGCGCGATTCCGGGGTTCAGCGTCAGCATGGCCTGCGCATCGGCGAATCAATCGATCACCGCCGCATCCGACATGATCGCGCGCGGTTACGTCGACACCGTCATCGCAGGCGGGTCCGAATCGCTGTCCGACATTCCGATTCTCTTCTCGAAAAAGTTCTCCGATGCGCTCGTCACCGCGAGCAAACAGAAATCGGTCGGCGGCAAGCTCGGCGCGTTCTCGAAAATCCGTCCAAAAGATCTCGCCCCCGACGCGCCGGCCATCGCCGAATCGACCACCGGCCTGACCATGGGTCAATCCGCCGAAAAGATGGCGAAAGCGAACGGCATCACGCGCGAAGCGCAGGACAAGTTCGCGTTGCAAAGCCACCATCGCGCCGCCGCGGCAACCGAGAGCGGCCGCTTCAAGGAAGAAGTGATGCCGGTCGTCGTGCCGCCGACGTTCGACAACGTCGTCGAGACCGACAACCTCATTCGCGGCGATTCGACGCTCGAAGCAATGGCGAAACTGCGGCCGGTCTTCGACCGCAAATACGGCACGATCACCGCCGGCAACGCCTCGCCGCTCACGGATGGCGCGGCCGCCGTGCTGCTGATGTCGGAAGAGAAAGCGAAAGCGATCGGCGTGAAGCCGATCGGCTTCATCCGCAGCTACGCCTACGCGGCCACCGATCCGTTCGATCAACTGCTGCAGGGTCCCGTCTTCGCTCTTCCGCTCGCGCTCGAACGGGCGAAAGTGAAGCTCGAGGAGATCGGCGTGATCGAGATGCACGAAGCATTCGCCGCGCAGGTGCTCTCGAACATTCAGTGGATCGGCTCGAAGAAAATCGCGCAGGAAAAACTCGGCCGCAGTGAGCCGGTCGGCGACATCGATCCCGAGAAGATCAACCGCACCGGCGGCTCGATCGCCCTGGGGCACCCGTTCGGCGCGACCGGCGCCCGCATCGTCACCACCGTCTGCAACGAATTGCAGCGCACCGGCGAACAGTACGGCCTCGTCACCGTCTGCGCCGCCGGCGGCATCGGCGTGGCGATGGTGTTGGAACGGGAGTGACCACGGGGGGGGCTCCGGCGGCCGGGGCCCGTGGCC
>DASVUA010000441.1:0-2549 GCA_036387295.1 Thermoanaerobaculia bacterium
CGAGTCGCAATACTGGCGGAGGCGGAAAGAAGCAGAGGACTCTCCGATTGACGCTCACACCCCGAGGCTACCTCGGCTGCCGGTGCGTGGATCAACGATGTGAGGGGATTCTTGGCAGTCGCGCGCGCGGGAGCAAGTGCAGTAACTTATGCGCGTCAGTTTCGCCGCAGCACATCCTCACCCCGGCAAGGAAACGATGGCGTCTCGCAAATCGAAAAATCAAACCAGCTTCATCCCTCCGCCTCCACCGACGTTTGCCGATATCGAGAATCAACCGGTCAGCGATTTCGCGCGGAAGGCGTACCTCGACTACTCGATGTACGTCATTCTCGATCGCGCCCTGCCGCATCTCGCCGACGGCCTCAAACCGGTGCAGCGCCGGATCGTTTACGCGATGTCGGAGCTCGGCCTCGGCCCAACGTCGAAACCGAAGAAATCAGCCCGCACCGTCGGTGACGTGATCGGCAAGTTCCATCCGCACGGCGACTCGGCTTGCTACGAAGCGATGGTGCTGATGGCGCAGCCGTTTTCCATGCGCTATCCGCTCGTGGAAGGGCAGGGAAACTGGGGCTCGCCCGACGATCCGAAGAGCTTCGCGGCGATGCGGTACACGGAGGCGAAGCTCACGAAGTTTTCGCAATCGCTGCTGAGCGAGCTCGAACAGGGAACCACCGACTGGGGGCAGAACTTCGACGGCACGATGAAAGAGCCGAAGCTGCTGCCTTCACGGCTGCCGCACGTGCTGCTCAACGGCGCGAGCGGCATCGCGGTCGGTATGGCCACCGACATCCCGCCGCACAACGTGCGCGAAGTCGTGAACGCCTGCGTCGAGTTGCTCGACGATCCGGAGGCGACGCTCGCGCAGCTCACGAAACACGTCAAAGGTCCCGACTTTCCGACCGCGGGCGAGATCATCACTCCCATCGCCGAGATCCGCGAGATGTACAAGAGCGGCAACGGCGGCGTGCGCCAGCGCGCGAAGTGGGAGGTCGAAGACGGCGAGATCGTGATCAACGAGCTGCCGTGGGGTGTTTCGGGCAACAAAGTGCAGCAGCAGATCGCGCAGCAGATGCAGACCAAGAAGCTGCCGATGGTCGAAGACGTGCGCGACGAATCGGATCAGGAAAGCCCGGTGCGCATCGTGGTGGTGCCGCGCTCGAATCGCGTCGATCTCGATGAGCTGATGACGCATCTCTTCGCGACGACGGATCTCGAGAAGAGCTATCGCATCAACATGAACATGATCGGCCTCGACGGCCGGCCGCGCCTCTACGACCTGCGCAGTCTGCTCGCCGAGTGGATCGAGTTCCGGATCGAGACGGTGCGGCGCCGCCTGCAGCATCGCTACGATCAGGTCAATTCGCGCCTCCATTTGCTCGACGGCTTGATGGCGGCGTACCTCAACGTGGACGAGGTGATCCGCATCATCCGCACCGAGGATGAGCCGAAGCCGGTGCTGATGAAACGCTTCTCGCTCAGCGAGCTGCAGGCGGATTACATCCTCGAGCTGCGGTTGCGTTACCTCAACAAGCTCGAAGAGATGCAGATCCGCGGCGAGCAGAAGAAGCTGCAGGAGGAGCGCGCGGCCCTCGAAAAGATCCTCGGGTCGAAGGCGCGGTTGCGCAAGCAGGTTCGCGACGAGCTGCTCGAAGATGCGGAGGAGTTCGGCGACAAACGCCGCTCGCCGATCGTGGAGCGCGAAGCGGCGAAGGCGATGGACGCGACGGCGCTCATCCCCTCCGAGCCGGTCACGGTCGTCCTCTCCGAGCGCGGGTGGGTGCGGTCGGGGAAGGGTCACGATCTCGATCCGAGCGCGCTGCAGTACAAGTCGGGAGATCAGTTCCTGCATGCGGCGAAAGGACGGAGCAATCAGCTCGCGGTGTTCCTCGATTCGACCGGGCGCACGTACTCGCTGCCCGCGCACGAACTGCCGTCGGCGAAAGGTCACGGCGAGCCGCTCACGTCGTCGCTCGCGCCGCCGCCCGGTGCGACGTTCGTCGGCGTGATGATGGGCGATCCGGACGATCTCTGGTTGTTGACGACCGACGACGGCTACGGCTTCATCGCCCGTCTCGAAGAAATGCAGACACGCCTCAAGGCGGGCAAGTCGGTCGTGAATGCGGGAAGCGGCGCGACCGTGCTGCGACCGCAGCGCGTCGGCAGCTACGAGACCGATGCGATCGCGGCCGCGTCGAGCGAAGGGAAGCTGCTCGTGTTCGAAGCGGTCGAGCTTCCGGTTCTCGGCCGCGGCAAGGGCGTGCAGACGATCAAGATTCACAAGACGCCGATTGCGCCGGAGAAAGTCGTCTCCGTCGCCGTCGTGCCGAAAGATGGGATGCTGATCGTGCACGCCGGCAAGCGCCACACGAACCTCAAAGGCGCCGACCTGCGCGCGTACGTCGGCAAGCGTGCCGGCCGCGGATTGAAGCTGCCGCGCGGCTTCCAGAACGTATCGATGATCCGCGCCTGGAGCGATCGAGATGGCCGGCTTCCGGACACGGATACCGTGAATTAAGAGTCGTACTTGTGGAGCGGCGGGCTCTTAGCCC
>DASVUA010000442.1:0-2242 GCA_036387295.1 Thermoanaerobaculia bacterium
TGCACTGCGTCAGAGCGGACAGTCCTCTGTCGATCTGCTTTGTGACGCCGCACTGTACGCACAATCACACGCGGAGGAAGAAGAGCGCGCGATTCGCGAGACGTTCGCCACGCCTCCCCCACGCTTCGAATGCAATTCGATGACGGGATTTGCCATGGGAGCGGCGGCTCCGATCGCATTGGCGCTCGCATTTGCCGGCGATCCATCACGGCGCCGTTCCATTCTCGTCAATTCCCTCGGCGCGATGCAGCAGGCTGCATCGCTCGCCGTAATGACCGGAGATCCTGCTGCATGACGGTACAAAGCCTCGACGAGATTCAACAGAAGGTCCTCGACATTGTGGCCGAGGCGCTCGATTTCGCGCCTGAGGACGTGCATCCTCATTCGTCGCTGATGGACGACCTCGGCGCCGAGTCGATCGATTTCATCGACATCGTTTTCAGACTCGAAAGCACGTTCGAGACGATGGTGCCGAGTGAGGACTTGTGGGCGGGCTCGCAGAAAATGGACCCGAACGATCCCGATTCCATCGCACGCGGCGTCGAACAATTGCGCGCGAGCATGCCGGAGTTCGCATGGGAGCGTTTCCCCGGTCCTGTGACGAAACGCGATCTGCCGCGGCTGATCACAGTGCATAGCATCGCCGCATATCTGCACAGCCACCTTGCAGCCGAGGCCGCGGCGAAGGGATGAGCCGCCGCGTCGTCGTGACGGGCATGGGAGTCGTCGCGCCGAACGGCAGCGACGTCGCCACCTTTCGCGCCTCGCTCGCGGAGGGTCGCTCCGCGGTCGCACCGATCCGCCGCTTCAATGCATCCTCATTTCCGACGCGCATTGCGGCGGAAATCGACGACTTCGACGCGCCGGAAACGGTCGATTCCGCACAATGGGAGCAGCTGGACCGTATTGCGCGCTTTGCATTGGCCGCCTCTGCACAAGCGGTTGCCGACGCGGGCCTCTCTCGCGGGTCGGAAGTCGGCGTCGTCATTGCGGCCGGTTTCGGCAGTTATGACCACGCGGAAGTGTTTACCGCCGCGGCAGCGGGGCAGAACACCGGCGGCTTTGATTGGAGCGCATTTCGCGACCAGTTTCAGCGCACCGCGAAACCTCGCGCCCTCGCGCGCTGGTCGCCTGGATCGATTCCGGCGCTGGTCGCGCAGCAGTATGGATTCCGCGGACCTGTGATGTCGGTCATGACTGCCTGCGCGGCGGGGACGCAAGCGCTGGGCGATGCGGCGCGCTGGATTCGCAGCGGTGACGCCGACGTCATTCTCGCCGGCGGCGCCGATTCAGAGCTCTATCCAATGGGACTGGCGTCGTTCTGTCTCCTGCGCGCGCTGTCGCGGCGCAATGACGAGCCGCAACAGGCCAGCCGTCCGTTCAGTGCGAGCCGCGATGGTTTCGTCCTGGGCGAAGGCGCCGGCATGCTGGTCCTCGAAGAGCGCGAGCATGCAATCGCACGCGGCGCGACGATCTATGCCGAGGTATTGGGATTCGGCTCTGCCTGCGACTCCTATCGCGTCACAGACCCGCATCCCGACGGCGTCGGCGCGACGCTCTCCATGCAGCGGGCATTGACGCAGGCGGGATTGAGCGCCGGCGATGTCGACTACCTCAATGCGCACGGCACTTCCACCGCATTGAACGACCGCATCGAGATCGGCGCCGTCAAGCGTCTGTTCGGCGAGCACGCACAGCGCGTCGCAATCACCTCCACAAAGTCGATGATCGGGCATCTCACGGTGGCCGCGGGCGCTGTCGAAGCGATCGCCACGATCTGCTCGCTGCAGGAACAGCTCGCCCACCCCACCATCAACCTCGACGATCCCGACCCGGAATGCGATCTCGATCTGGTAGCGAATGTCGTGCGCCCGATGAAAATGGACGTGGCGCTGTCGAATTCGTTCGCGTTCGGCGGCCAGTGCGCCAGCATTCTTCTCGGCCGCACTGATCGCGGCTGAGCTGCAGCAGCGCAATCCAGCTTCTCTGTTTTCACGCGCCAGTGTGGAAACTGTGCCAGCCCTCGTCTGCACGGAAGCAGGCTCACAATGGAATACGCCGCCTCGTGCAAATCGAAATGGCGACCTCTCCGAATCCCTTTACGTCTGTGGAGTCCAATCCCACCGGCGAGGTTCGAAGATGACGCGAAACAAAGTCGCACGAAAAGGCTCCGCCCTGACGTTGGCTGCAGTGTTCGCGACAGCGGGTGCGGCGTTCGTAGCCGGCAGCGATCCTCGCCTCG
>DASVUA010000443.1:0-2831 GCA_036387295.1 Thermoanaerobaculia bacterium
GGAAGCTTTGGGAAGCGGTGCTCGACGGTCAGGCGATCGGGTTGAAGAAGATGAAGCCCGGTGTCGATGGCCTTGGCGTGCACAACGAGATCAAGCAGCAGTTCACCGACCGCGGCTTTCCGACGGAAGTGCGCGACGGCAAACAGGTGGGATTCTTCCATGGCACTGGTCACGGTCTCGGGCTCGAGATCCACGATTTCCCACGTTTCCAGAAGACGGTGTTCAAACCGGGTCAGGTTCTGACGGTTGAACCCGGCTTGTATTATCCGGGTCTCGGCGGCGTCAGAATCGAAGACGTGGCACTCGTGACGGAAACCGGAAACCGGATTCTCTCGCGGTTCGAAAAGCGATTGGAAATCTGAACGAACGGGTCGGTAAAGCGTCTAACCTCGTTAACTAATTATGTATCCAACAATGGGTGGAGGAATCGGAAACTGGCTGTTGCTGATCGGCTTGCCGCTGATCATCGGCCTCTGGGCGCAGATGCGCGTGAGCGGTGCCTTCAAGAAGTGGGGGCAGGTCCGCGCCACGTCGAACATCAGCGGCGCCGAGGCGGCTCGGGAAATTTTGCAGGCTGCACAGATCCATGACGTGGAGGTCGTGCAAACCAACGACTACCTCGGCGATCACTACGATCCGTCGAACAAGCGGCTCTGTTTGTCGGCTGACGTTTACAACACGCCGTCCGTTGCTGCGCTGGGCATCGCCGCGCACGAAGTGGGGCATGCGATCCAGCACGCGAAAGCCTACGCGCCGTTGAAGTGGCGCATGGCGATCGTGCCAGTGACGCAGATTGCGTCGCAGATGCTGCCGTTCGTGATCCTGGGCGGGCTTTTCTTCCAGATCACCGGCCTCATCACGCTCGGTATCTACTGCTATCTCATCCTGCTCGCGTTCCAATTGATCACGCTCCCGGTGGAGTTCGACGCGTCGCGGCGCGCGAAGATCATCCTGCAGCAAATGGGTATGGTCCAGGCGGGCAACGAAGTGGTAGGCGTGAACCGCGTGCTGAATGCGGCAGCGTTGACGTATGTGGCGGCGTTCGTCGCGACGCTCGGCAACCTGATCTACCTGATGATGCTGCGGAACCGGGATTAAGCGCCCCATAGCCTCGAAGATGAACTCGGCAGTCGCGCTGCCGCCGCCTGCGCGGCGGCTCTCGGATTTGTTGTCGTCGGGATTGCGACCCGCTGCTAAGGCTAAGCGCCAAGCAATGGATCAGCCGCGCACCGACGAAGATCAGCAACTGGTGTCGCGCACCCAGGAAGGGGATGTGGCTGCGTTCGACCAGCTCGTGGTCAAGTACACGCCGCGTCTCTACGGCCTGGTCTACAACATGACCTCGAACCACGAGGACACGAACGACCTGCTGCAGGACGTGTTCTCGAAGGCGTACAAGTCGATCCGCGGCTTCCGCGGCAAGTCATCGTTCTACACGTGGATCCACTCCATCGCGGTGAACATGACGCTCAATTTCCTGAAGAAGCGCGGTCGTCGTTTTAACCTGAGCCTCGATGACGTGGACGCGAGCGTGCAGAACGACAAAGAGTTCCTCGAGCTCACGCAATCGAGCAGCCCGGTCCGTGAGGCCGATTTATCCGAGCTGCAGGTAAGATTGAACGAGGCGATGATGAAACTGTCTGATGAACACAGAGCTGTGGTCACCATGTTTCACATTCAAGGAATGCCGCACGCCGAAATCAGCAAAATCTTGCGTGTATCCGAGGGCACGGTACGCTCCCGGCTCTTCTACGCGAATCGACAACTGCAAAACTACCTGGAAGAATTCCGCAAGAATCCAGTCTCCTGAATTGATCTGACCGCATGAAAGAACTCGACGAAAACGACATTGGAACGCTGCTCCGTTTGAAGAGACACGAGCAACCACCTCCGGGTTATTTCGATGAGTTTCTCCACGAGTTTCATCGCCGCCAGCGCGCGGAATTGCTCCGCCAGCCACTTTGGCGTCTCGCGCTCCAGCGCGCCCAGGATTTCATGTTCCAACTGAACGTCCCGACGCTCAGTTCCTATCCGGCAATGGCGGCAGCGGTCGTCGTGTGTGCAGCAGTGCTTTCGTTGAAGGTAGCCCAGACGCCGGACGGCATGGAGGGTGCAACCGTGGCCTCGCAGTCGTCTGTCATGCAGCAGACGGGTGATTCGGCCTGGAGTCTCTCCACGCCCGTTTCTGGCCGCGACCTTGATCTTCCGACTTTCCGCACGCCTCAGACCGCCCAAACTCACGGATCGACAGCGACCCCGCGTTACGTGCTCGACAGCACGCCGGTGAGCTATGAGGCGTCTCTCAGATTCTAAGATCGGCTGTCGGTCTGCCATCTTTGCTCCGCTCGTCGCGAGGTTTTCGCTCGCGGTAGCGTTGGTCGCTGGTAGCGGCGTCGCTCACGCGCAGGAGCAAACGGCGGGAACGATCAGCCGCGAGGTGCGCGAGATCTTCACGCGCTCCGCCAAGGCGGTCGTCAAAATCCGTGGCGTCGACCAACACGGTAAGCTTTCCGGCACCGGCTTTTTTGTCGACCCGGCGGGGACGCTCTACACGGCGTATTCCGTGGGCTCTGACGCAGGCGATTTTACCGTCGAACTCGACGGGAAAGAGATCCCTGCGCGGCAGGTTTTGGCTGATCGCCGGAGTGGCCTCGCGATTCTGAAGGTAGACGTCCCAACGCCGTCCCTTCCGCTTGGCCGTTCGCATGATGTCGAGGTTGCGACACCGGTGCTGACCGTCGGCTTCCCGCTTGATCTGCCGCAGACGCCGAGCTTCGGGATGATTGCCGGATTCGATCGCAAGTTTCTTGGTCGCTATTTTTCGACAACGC
>DASVUA010000444.1:0-3641 GCA_036387295.1 Thermoanaerobaculia bacterium
GCGCGCGGGGTCGATCGTCTCGGCGTCTTCGCCGAATGCGTCGAGCAGCGCGGTGGTGGCGAGCGTGTTGATGAGGCGCGGGACGCCGCCGCTCAACGCGTGCATCTCCGCGATGGCGGCTTCGCTGAACGGATTGCGCGACCCTCCGGCCGTCCGGATGCGGTGGTCGACGTACGCGATCGTTTCCTCGAGCGTCAGCGGCCCGAGTGAATAGCGCATCCCGATGCGCTGCCGCAGCGGTGCATACGCGCCGCGATCGAGGCGATCGGCGAGCTCCGGCTGGCCGATCAGCACGACGCTCAGCAGGTTCTGATCGTCGAGCTGAAAGTTCGTCAGCAGGCGGATCTCGTCGAACGTCGCTTTGGAAGGAATCAGCTGCGCCTCGTCGATCATCAGCACCGGCTCGCGACTCTCTTCGTGCAGCTCGTACAGCTTCGCGTGAATCTGTTCGAGCATCTCATGACGGTAGCGCGCCGGCTCGAGCTCCAGCCCTTTTGCCACCGAGCGCAGCAACTGCGTCGGCGTGAGCCGCGGGTTGATCAGCAGGATCACCGGACGCGTGTCGCCAACGCGGTCGATGAGCGCGCGGCTCAGCGTGGTCTTGCCTGACCCGATGTCGCCCACCAGCAGCGCGAGCTCTTTCTCTTCCACCGCGTACTCGAGCCGCGCCAGCGCCTCGCGGTGCTGCCGCGATTCGTACAGAAACGCCGGGTCTGGCGTCTTGCCGAAGGGTTTTGCTGTAAGGCCAAAGTACTCTTCAAACATGCGGAAATTGAAAATCGAAAATCGAAAATCGAAAGACCGAACCGGCGTCCGGCGCACTCTTCCGATTGTTCAATTTTCAATTTCCAATTTTCAATTTTCCCAATTCACTACTGCACTGCCGCTGCCGCACGCACGTCGCGCGCTCTTCCGCCGTAGTGATCGATGAGCGAGCCGACGTCGACCACGAGCACGATCTCGCTCTCCCCCACCTCGGTCGCACCGGCGATTCCGGGAATCGTTTTCAACCGCTCGCCGATCGACTTGATGACCACTTCCTGCTGCCGGACGAGCGCGTTCACCAGCAGCCCGACCGTCTTCTCGCCGGCACGCGTGACGACGATGAACCATTTCGTGTCCGGCCCATGCTCGCGATCGTCGTCGAGGCCGAACGCATCACAGAGCCGCAGGAGCGGCAGCGTGAAGTCGCGCAGCGTGAACACTTCTTTCCGCTCCACCGTCTTGATGTCGCGCGTGTAGATGCGCAGCGACTCCTCGACCGAGGTGAGCGGGATGGCGAACTTTTCGCCGCCTGCCTCGACGATCAGCGCCTGGATGATGGCGAGGGTGATGGGGAGCGAAATGCGGAACGTCGTCCCATCGCCGATCTTCGTCATCACGTCGATCGTCCCTTTGAGGTCCTGGATGTTTTTCTTCACCACGTCCAGCCCGACGCCGCGCCCCGAGATCTCGCTCACTTCGGCCGCGGTCGAGAAGCCGGCGGTGAACATCAGCTCGTGCGCGCGCTGCTGATCGACGACTTCCTTCTCGCCGACGAGGCCGCGCTTCACCGCGACTTTGCGGATGCGCTCGGGATCGATGCCGCGGCCGTCGTCGGTGACGTCGAGGACGACCGAGTTGCCCTGCTGATACGCGTTCAGCGTCACGCGGCCGGTCGGATTCTTTCCGGCGGCGCGGCGCTCTTCGGCCCGCTCGATGCCGTGATCGAGCGCGTTGCGGATGATGTGCATGAGAGGGTCGGTGAGCTCCTCGACCATCATCTTGTCGAGCTCCGTGTCTTCGCCGCGCAGCACGAGCTCGATCTCTTTGTTCAGCTCGCGCGCCGTCTTTCGCACGGTGCGTGAGAGCTTCGAGTAGATCTGCCCGACCGGAACCATCCGGATCTCGATGACCGATTTCTGCAGCTCGTTGAGCTTGCGATCGAGATTGCGCGAGATTTTCCCGAGCTCGTGCGAGGTCATGCGCGCCTGCTGCGGCCCGCTCCCCTGCGCGACCGCGCGCGTGAGCGTCTCGAGCTGCGTTTTCTCGATGATCAACTCGCCGACGATGTTCATCACGTGGTCGAGTTTTGAGATGTCGACGCGCACGGTCTGTGAGAGCGAGCGGAGCGACAGCTCTTCTTCCGGCGCCGCGTCGGCCGGCAGCGGGGCCGCTGCGATCGCCGGCTCACTGCCCGCCGCCGCGGGCGAAACGCTCGCTTTCCGCAGCGACGTGACGGCGGCGTCTGGGGCGAGGATCTGCACGGCCGCCGCATCGAGCACCGAGCCGTAGAGCAGGCGGAATGCGATGCCGTTGATGTTGCCGCTCGGGATCGCGGGCAGGGTCGAGATCACTTCCCCCGCGTCGCTGAGACTGGTCGTGATCGCGCGCAGCCGCTCGTCGAAATCGGAAAAGTCGAACGTCACTTCGAGCGAGAGGATGTGCTTTCCGGCCCGGACGTTCTCCAGCAGGCGATGCTCTTCGTATTCGGTGAGCGATTTCTTCGTCTGCTCGTCGAGCGTCAGCTCCGCGAACGGATCGTCCGCGGCCCGCATCGGCTGTTTGGTGATGATGGCGTGGATGCGGCTCGTGAGCGCCGTCATGTCCACCAGCCCCGCCAGCGACGGGTCGTTGATGGAGATGACGAGACGGTTCAGCGAATCGACGGCGTCGTAGAGCAGGTCGATGAGATCTTTCGAGATCTCGACCTTCCCCATCCGCAGCTTGTCGAGCATGTCCTCGAGGCTGTGTGAAAGCTCGGAGATGTCGCCGAACCCGAGCATCCCGGCCAGACCTTTGAGCGAGTGGACGTCGCGAAAGATCTTGTTGACCAGCTCCGGCCGGACATTCCGCCCCTGCGATTCAAAATCGACAAGGTCGCGCGAGAGCCGATCGAGCAGCTCCTCGGCCTCACTGGTGAACTCTTCCCGCGCACGATCGTCTTCTCTGGCCATGGAGCGGCCGTGATTCTAACGCGTGGAGGCAGGCTCGTGGTTGCAGGCGCTCCGTAGGAATGGGCGTTCCACGCGCATTTCGCGACGATTTCCGGCAAGCTGCCGTACACTGCGAGCACCGTCCTCGTCCCATGACTCGATTTCCACGGATCGCATTGCTGCTCGCGCTCGCGCTCACGTCGCTGCGCGCCGAGGCATATCACCCTCAGTGGTCGACCGCGCTGATGCAGCGCATGTCGGGAACGCGCTTGTTTCATCACGCCGACTTCAACGGCGACGGATGGCCCGATTTCCTCGCTCACTCCACAGCGCGCCTCAATCTCGCGCTGTTCAATCCGAACGGGACGTTCGATCCGTACGTGACGATCTACACCGGCACGTCCGTCAGTGACACGACGACCGCCGAAGTAACGGGCGACGGCAAAGTCGACCTCATCGTGGCCGACACGGCAACGAACACGATCACCGTCGTGCCGTCCAACGGCGACGGCACGTTCGCGACGCCGATCATCAACAACTTGACCATCACGCCGACGCAGTTTGCGCGTGGCGACTACAACGGCGACGGGAAAGTCGACCTCGCGGTGCGCAGCCACACCGCGGCGCTGCTCGTCGTCTACGCCGGCGATGGCGCCGGACACTTCACGGAGCTCGCGCGGAGGGGGACGGCATCCTCGCTCTACCGCATCGTCGCTGGCGATATCG
>DASVUA010000445.1:0-1935 GCA_036387295.1 Thermoanaerobaculia bacterium
CGGCGGCGCTGATGAGCGTCGGCCCCGCCACGACGAGCGGCGCGCCGATCACCGTCAGCGCGAGCGCCGCCAGCACATAACGCTTGTAAGGCGCGAGGTAACCGGCCAGCCGCCACATCAGGCGCGTGTCGCCGGTCTTGCCGAATCCTTCTTCTTCGTGCGGTGCGGGAACGGTCATGGCTGAACGGCGGCCGTCGGCCGCGTCGAGAGGGGCGCGGTCGCCCGGCTCTCAATTCGTCGCAAGTTCCTCCTCCAGCAGTTGCCTTGCGTACAGCCGGGCGTAAGACCCCTCTCTGGCGATCAACTCGTCGTGCGTGCCGAGTTCGGCGATGCGCTGATCTTCGAGCAGGACGATCAGGTCGGCATCCTTGACGGTCGAGAGACGGTGCGAGCAGATGAGGTTCGTCTGCCCGCGCCGGACGCGGCGCAGGTGCGACAGGATCGTCGCCTCGGTCTGCACGTCAACGGACGAGAGCGCATCGTCGAGAATGAGGATGCGCGGCCTGCGGATCAGGGCGCGCGCGATGGCCGTGCGTTGCCGCTGCCCGCCGGAGAGCGCCGACCCTCTCTCGCCGACGCGCGTTTCAAAACCGCCGGGCAGTTCGCCGATGTCATCCGCCAGCCCGGCTTCCAGAGCAGCCCGCTCGATCTCTTCACGACTTGCGCCCGTCGCACCCCACGCGATGTTTTCCGCGACCGTCAAGCTGAACAGGAACGTCTCCTGTGGGACGTAGCCGATGGCCGTGCGCAGCAAGTCGAGCGGAATCTCCCCGGCCGCGCGTCCGTCAATCAGCAGGCGACCTGCGGCCGGCTCGTACATGCGTGGCACGAGACTCAGCAGCGTAGACTTGCCGGCTCCGACCCCGCCGACGAAGGCCACCGTCTGCCCCTCGCGGATGCGCAGGTTGATGTCTCTCAGCGCCGGCTCGGCCGCGCCGGGGTAAGCGAAAGTGAGATGGCGAAACTCTATCTCACCCCTGATCTCGTGTTCGCGCCCGCCAGACCCGGCGGCGTCGGCGGCCGGCTCGGCCGACATGATTTCGTGGACGCGCTCCATCGAAGCCATGCCCCGCTGAAAGATATTGACGACCCAGCCGAATTCGTGGAGGGGGACGACGAGCGCGCCCAGATAGAGTGTGAACTGGACGAACTGACCGACGCTGATCTCGTTGCGCAGCGCGAGCAGGCCGCCATACCAGAAGGCTGCGAGGAAGCCTGTGGCGACGAGAAAGCGCAGGGTCGGGTAATAGGCGGCCGTCATGTGTATGAGCTTCTCGTTGCGCCTGACGAGTTCGCGGTTGACGCGACGGAAACTCTCCACTTCCGCCCGCTCCTGCAGGAATGCGCGGACGACGCGCACCCCGGCGAACGATTCCTGCGCCTGACTGGCGACGAGCGCGGCGCGCTCCTGCACGCGCCCCGATTCGTCGTGCATCTTCTTCGACATGATCCGCGTGGCGATGGCGACGAGCGGCAGCGAGACGAACGAGATGAGCGTGAGCCGCCAACTGATCGAGAACATCACGGGCAGCGTCAACGCCGTGGCGAAGATGGCATTGGTCGAGTACATGATGACCGCGCCGATGATCATGCGCACGGCCGCGAGGTCGCTCGTCGCGCGCGTCATCAAATCCCCCGTGCGGTGACGCTCGAAAAACTGGAGCGGGAGTCTCTGAAGGTGCGCGTAAAAATCCACCGACAGGTCGTATTCCAAATTGCGCGCCGCACGCGCCATCAGCCGCCGCTGGAAGAAGAAGAACGCCGAACGGAGCAATGCCACAGCGAGCAACAGGCCGCCGTAGCCGAGCAGCTTCGCGTGCGTCAGGCCGATTGTCAGCCCGTCGATGGCGTAGCGCAGGATCGCGGGGCCGGCCAGCGTCGCCACGTTAGCCACGAGCACGCACACGATGGCGAGTGCGATGATGCCCTTCTGCG
>DASVUA010000446.1:0-4290 GCA_036387295.1 Thermoanaerobaculia bacterium
CACGCACCGCCTCATAGAGCTGCCGATTCAACGGCGTGGAAGAAGCAGGATCGAGCGTGATCGCCGCGAGCGTGTACCCACGCGCCCGCTTCACAATCGGCCCCGCTGCAACGCGCCCCGCATCGAGCGCCGAGTCTAGCATCGGCGTCCGAGGAGCTTCGTTCGGCTTGATCGAAGATGCGGTCCTTCGCCGTCTACGCGCCTCAGGATGACAGGGGAGTCACGGTTTCGCCGCGTCCGGAATGCGCGTGTCGATCGCAATCCAGTTCACTTCCCACGTCTTGCCGTAATCGTCGGAGAACGCCTGTTCGAAACGAACCGAATCGGCCTTGATGTCGGAGATGACGAACCGCACCAGGATCGAGCGTCCATTGTAGGTTTCCTGACTATAGAACTCGCCTCTCCCATTGCGAAACTCACCCACGGTCGGCTGCGCCAGTTCGCCGTCGGCAGCATTGGCAAAATGCAACGTCCACTGCCGCGCCTCCGGGTGATACAAACGAAGACTGAGCCCTTTGAAATGGCGGCCGGCGCCGTCGGCGACGAGCTCCACGAGATTCGCGCGACCATCCCATACTTTCCGAACGGTGGTCGTCCCTTCCATTTCGATCCATTCATTGGAGCCGCTGAGCGGCTTCAGGCGCCGCCGCAACTGCGTCCGCCACGTTCCAATCTCGAAATCGAAATCATGCTGCCCGTCGCGCGGTGTCGCGGCGGATGGTGCAACGGTCGCCGCTTGTGGCTGCGTCTGTGCGGATGCGGCCGGAGCGGTCATGAAGGCGACATACGCAAGCAGGAGACCGCAAACACTACGATTCATCTTTCTCATTGTTCCTCCCAAATTACCGCATGTTCATTCCGGCAGCCACCGCAACCGTGAGCGCCGGCTCGGATCGAGCGTCATGACCTCGACCGTTCCATTGAGCGCTCCGGTTGCGGTGAGCGATGCGATGATTTCCTTAGTCGAAGCCGCCACATGCTCGAGCGCCGCATTGTCTTTCACCAGGCCGAACCAGCAGACAAACGGTCCATCGGTACGCACCGGGAGCTGCGGAAAGTTGTTGCGCTCGTTCAGTGTCACGAACATTCCGATTTCGCGAACGTAGCCAGGATAGCGGGTGAGCGTCTTTTCCGCGTCCGCGACGAACGCTTCGATACGCTCCGGCTTTACGGGAAAGATGAGCGACAGCACGACGCCCGTGGCGCCCTGCGGCTCGGTGAGCGGATGGACGGACGGAAGCACGAGCAGCGCATGCGCATCGCTGACCGGGCGAAGCAGCAGGACGTTGTCGCTGTCGTCCATCATGCCGTTCGCCGCGTTCTTGTGCTCTTTCCAGACCGGCCCGTAATAGAACGCGGCATTGAAGCGCGCCCGCTCGTCCATGTCGCGATATCCGCGAATCCAGGTAAACATCAGTGGATTTTCGCGATTGAGGAAATCGCCTGCCGCGATTGCGCCGAGTTGCTGCATCGCTTCGGGAAAGAACGCGTCAAAGTACTCGGCGAATCGCGATCTCATCCCCGGCTTCAACGTATAGCGTCGCAGTTCCAGCACCTTGTAGACGTTCGGTACGGAGGCGGCGCGGCCGGGCTTTACGCGATCGAGGTCCCACGTCCAGTTCGTCTCCCACGTCTTCCCCTCGTCGGCGGAGAACGCCTGTTCCCATCGTGCGGAATCGGGAGAATTCACCGTCCAGAAAAACCGCACCACGATCGGCTTGCCGTCGAACAGTTCGCGGCCATAGAACTCGCCGCGCCCGTTTTCGAAGCCACCCTCCATCGGCGGCACGTCGACGGACGCTCTGGCGCCATTGGCCCAGTAGATTCGCCACTGGCGCGATTGCCGGTCGAACAGGCGAATGGTCATGCCCTGCATCAGTCCGTCCGGCGCATTGGCGCGAAACTCATCAACATTCGCCATGCCGTTCCAGAGCGGCCTCGAAACGTTCGTTCCTTCGAACTCGATCCATTCGCTCGAACCGCTAAGCGGCCGGACGAGCCGGCGGCTGCGGACGGTCCAACTCCCTTCGAGGAAATCGAAATCGTGCTCTGTCCCATGCACTGCAATGATCCCGTCGCTGCTCGACATCTGGCTCCTCTCAGCCGCATTCGCGGTCGCGCCGGCGATCGCAAACGCGAACAGCACGCACAATGACGCCCTGCTTCTGTTCATCCGCGAGTCTCCTGTGCGGCCCTACGGTACTGAGCGGACGGGGGAGGCGAGAGGGCCACTTTGCGCAAGCGGCCCGACCACGGCGCGGCGGAAGTGGTTCTGTCGATGAGCGGGAAGCGGTATGCGCGAAACGCCTCTGTGGCTGCTAAAAGTCACCCATGCCTGCCGCAATCAAGCTCCCGCTTCTCATCACTGCCGCGCTGTTGTGCGCCTGCACGCATGTGAAGCCGCCCGCTCCCGCGTTTCAGCTCGCGAGCAACACGTTCGCTGCCGAAGCCGTGCTCCCCGACAGCACGGTGCTGAACGGCCTCGATTGCAATGGGCCGAATGAATCGCCCGAGCTGCACTGGTCGGGAGCGCCGGCCGGGACGCAGAGCTACGTCGTGATCCTCGACGATTACGAAGCGCGTTACGGCGACGGATTCATTCACTGGGCGGCCTACAACATCCCGGCGGGAGCGACGCAGTTGCCCGTCAACGCCGGCGCGACCGACACCGAGGTCGCGGGGGGAGGGCAGAACGCGTTCAACGACTTTCTGCGCCGCCGCTACGATGGCCCCTGCCCGCCGGAAGGTGCGCCTCACCGGTACCGTTTCACCGTCTATGCGGTCGACATTCCGGCGATCGACGATGCCGGCACTCCGATGACCTGGCGCAAGCTGCGCGCAATCATCCGCGGCCACATCCTCGGCCAGGCGTCGCTCACCGGCTTGCGCGGCCACTGATGTCTCCCCGCATGCAGCACTCCTTACAAATGGCCGCAAATCAGATCTCACATGGAGGAAGTACCAATGGATGGCGTGGTTCACTTTGAAATGCCGTATGAAAACCGCGAGCGGATGACGACGTTCTACGAGAGCGCGTTCGGATGGGAAACGCAGGTGCTCGGGCCTGAGATGTGGAATTACGTCGTCGTCACGACCACTCCCACGACGCCGGACCGGATGCCGATCCACCCAGGCGCGATCAACGGCGGTTTTCATGAAAAGCCGGCCGACCCCGCCGCCCACCACCCGTCGCTCGTCATCGCCGTGCAGGACGTCCACGAAGCGATGCAGAAGATCACCGCCGCCGGCGGCACGCTGCTCACCGAGCCGATGGACATCCCCGGCATCGGCCAATACGTCTCCTTCCGCGACCCCGAAGGCAACCGCGTCAGCATCCTCCAGCCGGCGCCCCGCAACGGCGGCAACTAGGCGCGTCGCCGCGGACGAAGCCCGAGGTTCAGTGTAGAGAGCGGCGGCTTTGCCGCCGCACTCCATACTGGTGTCACGTCCGGGATCAACGGCACCGATCGAGTCCCCACGGCCGGCAGTGAGAGAATGGACGAAATTTTATTCGTCGTCTGACGGCTCTCTCACTCGTACTCCTCATCATCGCCACGGTCCACTCGACAACAAGGGGAACTCATGCCTGACAAACGCCGCAACGCGGCGATCTGGGCAGCGGCCATCGTCTGGCTCGCTGGAATTGCGTACGGCTCGTTCGCCATGTGGCAGTTTCAGCGCAAAGCAGGGGAGAACGCGGTCGCTCCGGCCCAGTGGCCGGCCACGAGCCGGTTGTCGCTCGCGACCAACGGCCCGACCGTGGTGATGTTCGCGCACCCACGCTGCCCCTGCACGCGCGCGAGCGTCAGCCAGCTCCGCGACCTTCTGAGCGGCGGCACGATGAAGAAGGCGGGCAGCGTCTATGTGCTCGTGCTGAGGCCTCATGAGTTCCCCGAGGGATGGGAGAAAACGGATGTGTGGCGCAATGCCGCTTCCATCCCGGGAGTCACCGTCCTCTCCGACGTCGATGGGGTCGAAGCCACGCGCCTGGGCGCCCTCACCTCGGGGCAGACACTCGTTTACGACAAGGCAGGGAAGCTGGTCTTCCGCGGCGGCATCACCGCCCTTCGCGGCGAGGTGGGGGACAACCTCGGCAGCCGCAGCCTCGAAGCCGCGCTCGCCGGAAGCACTCCCGCGCGCGGGGTCACACCTGTCTTCGGCTGCCCGATCCGCACGCCGGAATCGGCTCCCGCCGCCACGCCGGCCGCGGCGCTCCAGAGAAAATCGTGAGGGAGATGAGATGACCGCAATGACCTTCGAGCACGACCAGCAGGACTCCGGAATGCGCGT
>DASVUA010000447.1:0-2039 GCA_036387295.1 Thermoanaerobaculia bacterium
ATTTCTCGCGACGAACTGAATTTCTCGCGACGAACCGGCGGGCTGAGAGCCCGCCGCTCCACAAGGACGAGGACCTCGCTTTCGCTACCAGATGAATCGCGCGCGGGTGACGGTCCAGGCGATGCGGAGTGTGTCTTTGAGCGGCTTATAGTGGCTGGTGGCGATGCCGTCGATGAAGCCGAGGTCGATCGGGATCGTGACGATCGCAAAGTTTTTGCGGCCGGCGCGGACGATCACTTCGCTCTCCATGTCGAAGCCGTTCGTGCGCAGCTCCAGCGCGTTGATCAGCTTCGCCGAATAGAAACGAAAGCCGCTCTGCGAATCGGTGACGCGCACGCCGGCCGCGAACGAGATCGTCCAGGCGGAGAAACGATTCGCGTTGCGGCGGCGCGGCAGCATGCCTCCGAACAGGTGCGCCCGTCCGCCGATGATCAGATCGGCATTGCTTCGTTCGCGCTCCGCGATGAACTTCGGAATCTCGCCGGCGAGATGCTGGCCGTCCGCATCGAGCGTGATGACGCCGTCGTAGCCATGCTCGAGCGCCCACGCAAATCCCGTTTTCAGTGCCGCGCCCTTGCCGCGATTCACCTCGTGGCGCAGCACCGTCGCGCCGGCCGCGCGCGCGGCGTTGCCGGTCGCGTCGCTCGAACCGTCGTCGATCACCAGCACCGGCTCGAGCTCCTGCCGCGCCGCCGCGACGACGCGCGCGATCGTCTGCTCCGCGTTCAGCGCCGGAATGATCGCCGCGAAGCGCTCGCTCACGCCGCCTCCCGCGAAACGACCGCGCAGACGATGCCGCCGCCGGCCGAGAGCGAGCTGACCAGCACGTGCCGCAGCTCGGCGTCGCGCGTTTCGCGCGTCACCGGCAGGTCACCCTCTTCGAATCCCGGCGACGCGTGCAGCTTCTGTTCGTCGAGCGCCAGCAGCGCAGCGGCGAGCTGCAATCCGCCGCCCGCGGCGTATTCGCCGAACAGACCCTTCGTCGCCACCACCGGAGGCACACGCTCGAAGAGGCTCTCGATCGCACGCTGCTCCAGCGCATCGCCGCGCAGCGAACCGTTGGCGGACGCGTAGATCGCATCGATCTCGCCGACCGACAGCTCCGCATCGTCGATCGCCGCGCGCATCGCGGTCGCAACGGATTCGTGTCCCGTTCCCCAGTCCGAGATTGACGCCGTCGTGTCGCGCGCCATGCCGAATCCGCTGAGATACCCGTACGGCGTGCGCGTGCCGGCGCCGGCGACGAGCATCGCGCCCGCTTCACCGAGCATGATGCCGTTGCGGCGACGGTCGAACGGCCGCGCCGCCTCGTCGAGGTCGCCCTCCGCGTACGCGAGCGCGCCGATGCGATCGAGCACGCTGAACAGCATTTCGTTCGCTTCGTCGACCCCGCCGATCAACGTCGCGCCGACCGTGTTCTTGATCAATTGCGCCGAGGCGTACATCGCGGCGGCGAGCACCGACGACTCGCGCTGCGTGATCGTGATGTTGAAGCCGCGCAGGCCCCAATCGATGGCGATATGGCTGCCGGGCGCGTTCGCCACCGACTCCGCGAACAACTGCGGCGGCGCGAGCGCGGGGCCTTTCGCGACGTACTCCTGCATGTACTCGACCGACGTCTGCACCGGGCCGAATGCCGTCCCGATCGCCACGCCGGTATTCGATTCGAGCGTACCGCCGCAGTCGTCGATCGCCAGCCGCGCCGCGGCCACGCCGAGGCGCGAGAGCGTGTTCATGCGGCGCATCTTCATCGGCGGGATGAAGTCCTTCGGCTTGAAGTCTCGCACCAGCGCCGCGTTGTGCGCGCGCAGGCCGGCCGTATCGAAACGCTCGATCGCCGCGGCGGCCGAACGGCCGCTCTTCAATTGCGCACGGAACGCCTCGACGCCGATCGCCCCAGGCGCAATGACCCCGATGCCGGTGATAGGGATGCGTGTCAAGGCGGGGCGTTATAGCACGACCGAACAGGCGGGGCAGCGACACGGGTGCAGTCGAGTCGAGCGACCCGTAAAACACTCCGCGCGCTTCCGAACACATAA
>DASVUA010000448.1:0-4428 GCA_036387295.1 Thermoanaerobaculia bacterium
GGCCGTCGTTCGCTGCTCGACGGGCTAAGAGCCCGCCGCTCCACCAAAACCACGTCGCGGTTGACGCCACGTGCGAGTCGTTTTGGAGTGCTAACGCCCGGCGCTCCGAGGTGTACTCAATCGCGGGGGTTTACGAAAAAAAATCCTTTACCTTGTCGAAGACGTTCTTTTCGGCGGGAGGATTTTCGCCTTCGATGGTGGCGAGTTTTTCGAGGAGCTGGCGTTGCTCGTCGTTGAGCGCAGTCGGGATGCGGACGACGACGTGCACGTAATGGTCGCCGCGGCCGGTGCCGTCGAGAAACGGGACGCCTTTGCCGCGCAGGCGGAAGACCTGATTCGGCTGCGTGCCGGCCGGGATTTTCAGCGAATCGGGTCCGTCGATCGTCTCGACTGTCGACTCGCCGCCCAGCGCGGCCTGCGTGAAGCTGACCGCCTGCTCGGCGTGGATGTCGTAATCGCGGCGCTGGAACTTCGGGTGATCTTTGACGGAGAGAAAGACGTACAGATCGCCGGACGGGCCGCCATTGAAGCCGGCCTCTCCTTCCGCGCTCACACGCAGACGCGAGCCGTCGTCGACTCCGGCCGGGATCTTCACCGAGATCTTCTTTTCCTCGCGCACGCGGCCCGCGCCGGAGCACGTCGCACACGGGTCTTTGATCACTTTGCCCGCGCCGCCGCACTGCGGGCAGGTGCGCGCGACGGCGAAGAAGCCTTGTGAATAGCGAATCTGCCCACGCCCCGCGCAGCCGGTGCAGGTGACCGGCTGCGTCCCCGCCTTCGCGCCGGAGCCGCTGCAGGTGGCGCAGGAGATCGTGCGCGGGACGTCGAGCGTGATCTCTTTGCCGAACACCGCGTCCATGAAATCGATCTGCAGGTCGTAACGGAGATCGTTCCCCCGCGCGGCGCGCGTCCCTTTCCGGCCGCGTGCGCCGAAGAAGTCGCCGAACCCGAAAAGGTCGCCGAGGATGTCTCCGAAATCGGCGAACTGGTTCGGATCGAACCCGCCCATTCCCGACATCCCCTGATGTCCATAGCGGTCGTAGCGGCCGCGTTTCTCTTCATCCGAGAGCACGCCGTACGCTTCCGCGGCTTCCTTGAACTTCTCCTCGGCCTCGGCGTCGCCGGGGTTCTTGTCGGGGTGGTACTTGACGGCGAGTTTCCGGTACGCCTTCTTGATCTCGTCGACACCCGCGGTGCGGGCGACGCCCAGTACGTCGTAGTAATCGCGTTTTTCGGTGGTAGCCATGTAAGAGAATTCCGGGCCGTCTCAATGGACAGCGATTCGACCGCCTTACGACGGTTCGGACGTCGACATCGTTTTCATCGGGTTGTAGAGCATCACGCTGGTGAGAATGCGTGCGGCGCTCTGCAGTTCGAAGATGGCGTCGTTGATTGGTTGTTTGTCTTCCGAGGTCACGACTTCGCGTGCTTTGGTCAGGATCTTCAGCACGCGGCCGCGGTCGTCTTCGGACAGCAGCTTTCCGAATTCTTTGAAGACCTTGTCGTTCGTGTAGATCATCCCCTCGAGCTTGTTCTGCAGCACGCGGAGCTCGCGACGCTGCGAGTCGGCGCGCTGGTGCGCCGTGGCGTCGTTGATGATGCGGTCGATCTCGTCTTTCGACAGACCGCCCGCGGGATTGATCTGCACTCCCTGCGACTGCCCGGTGGCCTGATCGCGCGCCGTGACGTTGACGATGCCGTTGGAATCGATGGCAAACGTGACCTCGATCTGCGGCACGCCGCGCGGCGCGGGAGGAATGCCGACGAGGTCGAACTTGCCGAGCGAGTTGTTCTCGCGCGCGAACTCGCGCTCCCCCTGCAGCACGTGCACCGTCACCTTGTTCTGGTTGTCGGCGACGGTGGTGAAGACGAGTGAATTCTTGGTCGGAATGGTCGCGTTGCGGTCGATCAGTTTCGTGAACAGACCGCCGTGTGTCTCGATGCCGAGCGAAAGCGGCGTGACGTCGAGCAGGACCATGTCCTTGATGTCGCCACGCAGGATGCCGCCCTGAATGGCCGCGCCGACGGCGACGACTTCATCGGGATTGATGTTGCGGTTCGGATCTTTGCCGAAAACCTGCTTGACGGCTTCGACGACGCGCGGCATGCGGGTCTGACCGCCGACCAGCACGACCTCGTCGACGTCTTTGGCGCTAAAGTCGCGGCGGCCGAGCGCCTGTCCGGCAGCAGTGATCGCGTTGTGCACCGGATCAATCGTTTTCTGCACGAGATCTTCGACCAGGCGCTCGAGCTCTTTGCGCGTGAGGACAGTGTTGAGATGCTTCGGGCCCGAGGCATCGGCCGAGATGAACGGCAGCGTGATGCGCGATTCCTGTTCGAGCGACAGCTCGCACTTTGCGCGCTCGGCTGCTTCCTTGAGACGCTGCAGTGCCATGCGGTCGTCGCGAAGGTCGATCCCGGTATCGCGCTGGAAGGTCTCGATCAGCCAGTCCATCACGCGCTTGTCGAAGTCTTCGCCGCCGAGGTATGTGTCGCCGGAGGTCGAGAGCACTTCGAACAGCTGGTCTTCGAGCTTCAGGATCGACACGTCGAACGTGCCGCCGCCGAGGTCATAGACCGCGATGATCTGGTCCTGCCGGTTGTCGAGTCCGTACGCCAGCGCGGCGGCGGTCGGCTCGTTGATGATGCGCAGCACTTCGAGGCCGGCGATCTTGCCGGCGTCGCGCGTGGCCTGCCGCTGCGAGTCGTTAAAGTACGCGGGGACGGTGATGATCGCTTCGGTGATCTCTTCGCCGAGGAAATCCTGCGCGAACGCTTTGATCTCCATCAGCACGAACGCCGAGATTTCTTCCGCCGCGAACTCGCGGTCGCGAATGCGCACCTTCACGTCGCCGTTCGACGCCGCGACGATGTTGTACGGCAGGATCGACTTCGCGTGCGCCGCTTCATCGGACTCGAATTTCCGGCCGATCAGGCGTTTGATCGCGAACACCGTGTTGAACGGATTCGTGATCGCCTGCCGTTTCGCGATCTGGCCGACCAGGCGTTCGCCATCCTCGGTGAACCCGACCACTGAAGGCGTGGTGCGGCTGCCTTCGCGGTTCGAGATCACCTGCGGCGTCGTCACGTCGACGACGGCGACGCACGAGTTGGTCGTGCCCAGATCGATTCCGATGATTTTTGCCATTCGTCCGCAATAAGCGTACTACGCGGTGCGGTCGGGTCCGCCGACCGCCACTTTCACCAGCGCGGGACGCAGCAGGCGATCGTGGAGAAAGTAGCCTCGCTGCAGAATCGCGACGACGGTATGAGACGGAACCGCATCGTCTTCTTCGCGCACGACGGCTTCGTGGATGTTCGGATCGAAGTGCACATTCGACTCGTCGATCGGACGCAGCCCGTGCTTCTGCAGGACCTCGAACAATTGCTTGTAGATCAGCAGCATTCCCTTGTGGAACTCGTCCCCTTCCGCCGCGTGCTCGAGGCCGCGGTCGAAGTTGTCGAGGACCGGGAGAATGTCTTTCAGCACGCCGCCGAGCGCGTAGCGGAAAAAGTCCGCCTTCTCACGTTCGGTGCGCTTGCGGAGATTCTCGAAGTCGGCGAGCGTCCGCATGTAGCGGTCTTTGAGCTGCTGGTTCTCGTCGCGAAGTGCAGCGTCCGTCGGCGGGGCGTCGGCCGACGGTGCAGCAGCGGCGTCGAGGCCGCCCATGTCGCTCACCGCGTCTTCGGCTTCTTCCGCTGTCTCGCGCATCTCGCGCTCGATCTCTTCGATCGAGCCGCCGGCGTCTTCGATGATGTACGTGTCGTCGTCGTTCGCGGCGCCCGGGCCGCGGGGAGTGTTCTCGTCCATTAGCTGCCGTGCTCCTCTTCTTCTTCGATCTTGCGGCTGAGAGCGCGGCTCAGATAGTCGACGAGAGGCGCCATGCGCGCGTACTCCATGCGCATGGGGCCGATGATGCCGACCATGCCGAGCGGCGCAGAAGTCGAGCCGTATCGCCGCGCGACGATACTGAAGTTGTGCACTTGTGTGAAGTCGCTCTCCGATCCGATGAGGATCTGCAGACCTTCTTCACTGAGGCACGTCTCCAGAATGTCGACCAGCTTCTCTTTTTCCTGCAGCGCCAGAAATGTCTTCCGGAGGGAGGCGGCGTCGGCGAATTCGGGTTTGTTGAGAATCGACGCCGCCCCTTCGACATACAGCTCGTGCTCGAACGGGGCCACGTCGTTGACCGCCTCGATGCCGAGGGCGATCGTCTTCTGCATCATCTGATCGTGATGCGCGCGCTCCTGCTCGGTCATCCGGATGAGACGGCGGCGAATGACGTCGAGCGTCGATCCGGCGAATTCGATGGTGATGTAGCGGCTGATTTTTTCGAGCTCGTCGCGCGTGAAGACGAACCGCGTGTCGATGATCTTGTTCACCACGACGCCGTTCAGGCCGACGATGACGCACTGGATCTTGGTGTC
>DASVUA010000449.1:0-4937 GCA_036387295.1 Thermoanaerobaculia bacterium
TCGAACCCGTGTCGCCGCCGTGAAAGGGCGGTGTCCTAGGCCTCTAGACGATAGGGACTGGCTAGGTATGTGGTGCTGCTTTGCGGTGGGGCGTGGTGAGCCCGGTAGGGATCGAACCTACGACCCTCTGGTTAAAAGCCAGGTGCTCTACCACTGAGCTACGGGCCCGCAACTTCAACGAACGTGCGAGCAGGATTCGCTCGCGGGTGGTCAAAATAGTGACGCGTGAGCGTCATGTCAACCGAGATCTGCTGAACGCGCCACGTCTCCCCCACATTTCACACTCCGCACAATTCATGGACGGAGGTAGCGGCCGTCTTCCCGCTGCCGGAACACTTCCCTCGTTTTCGAGTCGACGCGCCAGCGCCCGAGCATGCGCGAGCCCCCTCCTGTGACGCAACCGTCCCAGACCGCGTACGTGTAGCCGACGTTCGAATAGCCCTGGCTGCGCACCTGCACGCAGTCGCCGCTCACGCCCGCGTAGTAACTGTTCGAGGTGATGTAGCTGCGCAGCGTTGCGGCAGCCTGCGAGTCGCTGATCTCGCCGCCGCCCGGTCCGCCGGCGTTCTGCGACGGTGCGGGCGCGGGTGGCGGCGGCGGGACGGTGCGCACCACGGCGGGGGCCGGCGTGCGGCGCGGCGGGGGTGCCGGAGCGGTCCGCGCGGGCACCGGAACCTGACGCGGCGCCGGCGTCGGTGTCGTGCGCGGTGCGGGAGCCGTTCTGCCGGCCGGCTCCTCGACGACTCGTGGCGTCGATGCAGGAGGGGCGGCAGTTCCGCCTGCATTGCCGCCGGCCGTTCCTCCCGCCGTAGGAGCGTCGGCGGCGCCCGGCGGCTCGGAGGTCTGCGTGGTGCCGGTCTCCGTCAACAGTGGATCGTCCCCGCCCGGAACTTCGATGACCGTGCCGGTGATCGGCTCGTTGCGCGCGGTGGTTGTTCCTTCCGCGATCGTCTCGGTGGCCGCTTTCGCACTGGCGCGGTCCTCTTCGCGCCCGCCGAACGGCAGCCCCGCCAGCAACAGCCAGGCGAGGATCACCAGCCCGACGATCACCGCCGGCACGATCCACCATGTGCTCCGTTTCGGAGGAGCGGTGACCGTCACCGTCGATCCCGAGGGGGCTGGCCGATCGACCGGCGTCCGATAGCTCGACGGCGCGGGTGGAGCAGGCGCTGGCGCCGGCGCGGGGCGCACGGGCGGAGCCACCGGCTGCGCGATCACAGGCGGCGTCGGAATCGAGGGCGCCGGCGGGACGACAGCCGCCTCGGCGGGTGGATGCGGGGCCGCGGTCCCGCACTTTGGACAAAAACGCGCTTCCGGCGTCAGTTGCGTGCCGCACTTTTGACAAAAACTCATGCTCCCGAGTAACGCGAAAAACGTACCCGTCTCTCGTTCGACAGCGTTGACGTCCCTACTACACATGTCGTAGCATGAACTACACAACGCGTATGAACCTCACCCGGCTCGAGCTCGAAATCATGGATGTCCTCTGGCGCCTCGAAGAAGCCTCGGTGCGCGAGGTCTGCGATGCGCTGGCGGAGCGGAAGCGCCCCGCCTACACCACCGTGCAGACGATCGTGCAGCGCCTCGAACAGAAAGGCGCCGTCCGCCGCACGCGCAAGATCGGCAACGCGCTCATGTTCGAGCCGGCCGTCACGCGCAAGTCCGCCTACCGCCGCATTCTCGACGACCTGCTCGAGCTGTTCGGCGGTTCCGCGCAGCCGGTCGTCGCCGAGCTCCTCGAAAGCGGAAAGCTCACGCTCGAAGACCTCAAATCGCTCGAAGAACACGAAAGCGCCCGCCGTAGAAAAGGAGCCCGCAAATGACCGCTCATCTCGTCGTATCGACCGTCGTGCTGGCCCTCGCGATCGTCGCGGCGCGGCTGCTGCCGCTCACCGCCCGCACGCGGTACGCGGTGCTCTTCTGCGCGATCGCAAAATTCGCGATCCCGACCGCGGTCTTCGACCTCGTGCCGATGGACGCGGTGCCGCAACCTTTGCGCGTTTTCGGCGCGGAGGCGGCCGCCGCGCCGCTCGTGCAGACGGCGCAGCGCTTCGACTGGGTGCTGATCGGCTGGGCGGCGATCGCGGCATTGCTGCTCGCCCGATGGTTCCGGCTCCGGACGCGGACGATCGACGCGGCACTCCGCGCTTCGACCCCGGCCTCGCAACGCGAGCTCGACGCGCTGCATCGAGCTCGAACAGAGATGCGTCTGCGCACGCCCGTCGAGCTGGTTCGTTCGCCGCTCTGTGAAGCGCCCGCCGTGCTTCGCGTCCTCCGCCCGGCGATCGTCCTTCCTCTGCGCGGGTGTGACGATCTCGATGATGAGGAGCTTCGATCGCTGCTGCTGCACGAATGCGCGCACATCGCACGGCGCGACAACCTCGCGGCCATCGCGCAGGCGGCGGCCACGTCTCTGCTCTGGTTTCACCCGCTGATGTGGCTCGCCTCCCGCCAGCTCAGCGCCGCGCGCGAAGAGGCGTGCGATGAAGCGGTCGCCCACGTGATGCAGGAGAGCGACTCGTACCTCTCGGCGCTGCTCAAGATCTGCCGTTCGATCGCTGCACCGCGTCCGGCCGGCGCGTCATGCATGGCGAGCTCGAACCTGAACGAAAGGATGGAACATCTGATGCGTTATGAATCGATCCGAAACAACTCCTGGCCGCATCGTGCGATCGTTGCCTCGTTCCTCTGCGTCGTTGCACTCTCCACCGTTGCCGCCGCGACCACGACCGCTGCGAAGAGCGCTCCGCAGGCGGCTGTGAAGACGCTCGGCAATCGCCCGTACACCTTCAGCTTCACCGTCGAGCCTCACCCCGGCGACGAGCTCACCTTCCACTTCGACATCCGCGGAGGCGACACGTTTCACATCTCCCCCAAGTTACGCACCTCGGCCGGGCACACCGGCACACTGCGTTACGGCGTGGTCGACAACGACCACGAGCTCGAGTTTCACGTTCAGGCCACCGGAACGGCCGATGCCGGCACGGTGCGGTTCGAGGTGAAAGACGACGGCAAGGTCGTGCAGTCGCAGGTCACGGCATACGACAAGAACAGCAGAACGCAATCCGAGAAGCGCTTTACCGGCGAGGCGATGACGCTCACGCTGAAGAAGGCGCAGCTCCGCGACGTGATGAACGCGCTCGGCGAGATCACCGGCTACGACGTCGCGGTTCGCGGTGCCGCGGCCGACACCCTCATCACCATCGACGTCGTGAACGTGCCGTGGGATCAGGTGCTCGACCTCATCGCGCGCCAGAACGGCCTCACCATCACCATCGAGGGGAAAACGATTTACGTCGATAAGAAGTAATACGATGCGGCGCCATGAACGACGCCGCTGAAAAGTACGTGCGGCTCGTGCTCGCGATGGGCGAGCACGACGCCGACTATGTCGACGCCTACTACGGCCCCTCCGTCTGGCGCGATGAAGTGATCGCCGCCCGCCCTTCGCTCCAGCAGGTGCACGAAGAAGCGCAGGCGGTGCGGGAGACGCTCCAGGGCATCGCGCGGCCCACCGACGAGATCGAAGCGCTGCGGCTCGACTACCTCCGCCGCCAGACTGACGCGCTCATCGCACGCGCCGAAATGCTGCAAGGGCGGCAGTACACGTTCGACGAGGAATCGCAGGCGCTCTATGACGCTGTCGCGCCGACCCATGGCGAGGACTACTTCCGTGCGGTCAACGCCACCATCGACGCGGAGCTCCCCGGCAGCGGGTCCCTGACCGAGCGGGTGGAAGCGTTCCGGATGCAGTTCGCGATTCCGCGCGAGAAACTCGACGCGGTCTTCACTGCCGCGATCGACATCTGCCGAGCAAAGACCGCCGATCACATCGCGCTCCCGATCGGCGAGTCGTTCACCGTCGAATACGTGACTGACAAAGCGTGGTCGGGCTACAACTGGTACAAGGGCAATTTCACGAGCGTCATCCAGGTCAACACCGACCTCCCGATCTTCATCGACCGTGCGCTCGATCTCGCCTGCCACGAGGGCTATCCCGGCCATCACGTCTATAACGCGCTGCTCGAAAAAACGCTGGTGCGCGACCGCAACTGGCCGGAGTTCTCCGTCTATGCGCTCTTCTCCGCGCAATCGCTCATTGCAGAAGGAAGCGCGAATTACGGCATCGACGTGGCGTTTCCCGCCGGCGAGCGGGTGGCGATGGAACAGGAGACGCTCTTCCCCATCGCCGGACTCGATCCGGCGCGCGCCGAGCAGTACTACCGCGTCTACGAGCTCGTCTCGCGCAGCGCGTACGCGGGGAACGAGGCGGCGCGCCGCTATCTCGATGGAACGTTCAGTTCCGAACAGGCGGCGGAGTGGCTGACGACCTACGCCCTCATGGAGCCGGCGCGCGCGCATCAACGCATCCGGTTTTTCGACAAGTACCGCAGCTACGTCATCAACTACAACTTCGGCAAGGATCTGGTCCGCCACTACGTCGAGCGCCGCTGCGCGGGCGACGCGGAAAAGCGGTGGGACATCTTCGCCGAGCTCCTGTCGTCGCCTCGTCTGCCGTCCGGCCTGAGATAGGCCGTGCGGCGTCAGAACGTGAAGAAGAACGTGACGCGCGGCAGCAGATCGTTCTCGCCGCCGCCGTCGTAGTGCACGTACTCGACGTTCGGAATGATGCTCAGGTTCTTGTGCAGCTTCCAGTCGACGCCGGCGATGTAGAGCGTCGACGCGCGGGTCGGATCGAACGGGAGATACGGAATGCGGTCGCCTTCCGGATTGGAGTCGAACATCCGGTCGACACGGCCGATCAGCGCGAGACGTGCGCTGAGGTTGCAGACGCCGAACAACGACGCCACGTCGAAGTCATCCGCGTTCTGCCGGGCCTGATGCGCGTACTGCAGGCCGATGCGCGCGGTCTCGTTGTGCCACAACGCGAAGCCTTGCATCGTCGAGCGATCGGCCGCGCCGGGACGATCCTCATA
>DASVUA010000450.1:0-1581 GCA_036387295.1 Thermoanaerobaculia bacterium
ACGGCGCTGCGCTCGCCGTGCAGGCGGATGAGGCGGCGGATCATTTGCGGGCTGGCGGCGGCGCCTCGGGAGTTGACGAGAAACGTCTCCGCGCACGACGGCGTCCGGTCGCGCGCGACGCGATAGGCAGTCAGAAGGGACTTGAGGTCGTCGGGGACGAACACTCGTCTCTGCCGATTTCCTTTGCCGATGATGGTGATCGTGCCGTCGTCGACGTCCACCGCGGCGTCGATGAGGCTCGCCAGTTCGCTGACGCGCATGCCGGTCGCGAACAGCAGCTCGGTGGCGACGTAGGCGGTGAGGTCGGCGAATGTGTGCGGCGCCTCGTGCAGGAGCAGCTTGCGCAGATCGCCGCGCGCGATGACGCGCGGGAGGCGTTTGGGCATCCGGATGCGGATGCGTGCACCGCGAAACGGATCTTCCGCGATCTCGCCATCTTCTTCGAGCCACCGGAAGAGCGACCGCAGCGTGGCGAGGTGGCGTTTGACGCTCGATTCTTTCAATGAGCGCACGTCGAAGAGGTGCCGCACGTATCCGTGAATCACGCTCTTGTCGCACGTGCTGACGGCGACGCGTTTGCCGAGGAATTGTGCGAAGCGGTCGAGATCGAGCTCGTACGCGCGAATCGTGTGCGGGGAGAGTTTCCGGATCGATTGGCAGTGGCGGATGAATGCGGTCGCCGCTTCTCGGAAGAGCACGTTCGGAACTCCCTCCAACACGCAGGAAAGGCAGGATTGCCTCTCCTCCACTCGAGGTGGACGGCGGGACGGTATCCGAGAGACGCACGCCGGCGCGACCGGAAAGAAGGATGGACGGAGAGGCCGCCGCGTCTCACTCATCCATCGAGTGCGACGCGTGCAGGGCTCGCCTTCGAAGGAGGGCAGGCACGCGCCCGCCCTCCTCGATCGATGGCCCGCGTCAGTAAATCGAGCCGTTGCTCGAGCTCAGCGCGCCTGCCGTCGCGCTGACGGTGTAGGCGGTGCCGCTGGCACCTGTCCAGGTCGCGAGATTGAAGGTCGCGGAGCCGCTCACTTTGTAGACGCTCAGCCCTGTGTAGGTGAGCGGCGATCCCGAGACGCAGGTTCCGGGCATGCCGTTCGACGACACGAAATAGGCGGCGCCGGACCCGACGCGCGTCGACGCGCCGCTCGGCTCGACCAGAATCGCCGTCGCTTCATCGATGCCGATGCCGCGCGGTGCGGTGGCCCAGCCGTCTTTCACCAGACGCGCGAGGAACGTGACGAGACGCCCCATGCGATCGCGCGCACCGAAATGGGAGTCCGTAATGACGCCGGCGAGGTTCGCGATGGGGGCGAAATCGCGATCGAGCGTCACATACCGGTCGTATGGATTGGCGAGCGCGGTGCTGGAGGTCACCGATCCCACTGCACCCGTGTAGATGAACTGGCCGAGGATCGCCAGTCCGGCGCTCGTGCCTCCCACTGGCGCCTGTTTGACATTGGCGACATAGTCGAGCGCGGTGGCGACAGGCGTTCCCTTCCAGTAATTGATGTAATCGGCCTGATTTCCGCCGGCGATGAATACCGCTTCGGCATTGCGGATCTTCGCCACCACGAATGG
>DASVUA010000451.1:0-1781 GCA_036387295.1 Thermoanaerobaculia bacterium
GATGTGATGATTGTCCGTCATACCGGGATCTGCTACCGCCGAGGTGACAAATGCCGTCACCGTCGTCACCGGCGGGGTATTGCCGTCGAACACGAGGGACGAGGCGGGGCGAGGAATGTAGTTGAGTGTACCGGTGCCCCCGGGAGCGATGGACCCGAGGTTATACGCACAGCCACGGCTGCACGAACCGGTCGCGGGTGAAGGTGCGACTGTGAGCACCACCTCTCTTGCGGTCGAGGGTCCCGCATTCGTGACGACGAATGCAAAGCCGGTCCAGGTCAGCGACAGATTCGCTCGCACGTCATCTTCTTCGATCGTTGCGATCGCCGCGCTGCGCGTCAGCGACGCACCGGCGGGCGCCGAAAGCTCGAGCGCGAACGTTTCGCTGGAGACCTCGAAGGCGTTATCGCCGTTCACGGTGACGTCTACGTACTGCGTCGTCTGACCGGCGGCAAATGAAACCATGCCCGTTTTCGTCACGTAGTCGGTTCCGGCCGTGGCCGTGAGCGGAGCTGTCGCGTAGTTCACCGTCGCGGGGCCGCTCGTGCTGCCGCTGCGCGTGAATACGAATCGCGCGACGGACGTTCCGGCATCCCCTTCTCTGACCGTTACATCCGCGACGGTAATGACCGAAGCGGCGAGAGGAAGCGCCCACAGCTCGCGTCCCATCGTCGGCGATGCAGCGGCAAAGTACAGACGCCGTCCGGCCATACCGAAGGAACCTGGTTGCGAAGGCGACTCCCCGGGATTGAGATCCGCCACCATGAAGGTTCCAGCGGCGGTGCCATCACTGCGCCACAATTCGAATGAAGTGGCTGGTGTGTACGCCGAGAACCACACGGTGTCATCGGCGACGAAAAGTTCGTTCGGATACGCGGAGCCGGCACCGGGATTGATATCCGTCACCATCACTGTCCCAGCGGCGGTGCCGTCCGTGCGCCATAGCTCCGTGCCGCTCGCGTTCTCCTGCGCAAAAAACACGAGCCCGCGCGCGGCAACGACGTTCGACCTTAGGTTCGAAGTCAGCACGATCGTGCCGGCTTCCGTCCCGTCGGTGCGCCACAGAGCATTCCCCGACAGGAAGTACGCGTACCTCCCGGACGTGACCATTTCACGGACTGAAACGTACTGCTGCCCCATCACGCGTATCACGGGATCCGAAGAGTTCCCGAGACGGTACAGAGCTCCGTCGCGATCGAAGAAGATCGTTCCGAGCGCGCCCCAGATCGACGTGTACGTGAAGGAAGGAATCGCCACTGTCGTGGTCGCCGACGTTCCGTCGGTAACGTAGAGCGAGCTCTGCCCCGACGCCTCCGCCACAAAGTACACGCGGCCGCCTGCGGCCGCAAAACGGGAGCGGACCAGTAAAGCGGTGCCCGCCGAATCTGTCAGTCGGACCGGCTCAGGGCCGGCGCCGATCACCCAAACGCGTCCGCCCCGTTCTGAGAGCAGCAGTGCGTTGGGCGTACCGATCGCCTGCGCCACCTCGGCTTCCAGCGCGGCAACCTGCGTCAGACCTGAAGCATCACTTCGCCAGACCTCGACCGGTGTCCGGGCAGTCGTGGACTGCACTCGCTCGTAGAACGCCGCCCCGTTCCAGGACGCCAGCGCTTGCACCTCACCTCTGGACGCAAACGCCGACACTTCCAGTGTGCCGCCACTCGTCCCGTCGCTTCGCCACAGTTGCAGCGGCCGTGCGCTGTCGCCGTTCGCCGTGAAATGGATGGACGATCCACCCTCGAGGAGAAGCGAAGGATTCGAGGATTGCGGCACCGGCGGCG
>DASVUA010000452.1:0-6344 GCA_036387295.1 Thermoanaerobaculia bacterium
CGTAGGCGATGGTGAACGGCGCGATCGTCTCGCCATGCATGAACGTGAAGCCATCCGGGAGCACGAGCTCCCGCGGCGGCGCGGCGACGAATGTGTCGCCCACTCTTTTTGCCGTCGGCATGAGCGCCGGAGCATAGCAAAGGCGGCTGCTGTATAGTTCCGCCTCCCATGTCCAAAGAGCACAAGGTCCTGCTGGTGGAAGACGATGAAGGGCTGCGCTATGCGATGCAGATTGCGCTCGAGCGCGCGGGCCTGAAGGTCGACCTCGCGGTCGACGGCCGCGAAGCAGTCCAGGCGGTCAACGCTGCCGGCGCGGAATACTGCTGCGTCGTGCTCGACATGCTGTTGCCGAGCATTCACGGCTCTTCGGTCGTGACGCACATCGCGCGCGTCGCGCCGCGTCTCGCGGTCGTCGCGGTGACCGGCTATCCCGATCGCGTGCTGTTCGCCGATCCGTCCGATCGCCACGTCGTGAAGGTCATCTTCGCGAAGCCGATCGAGCCGACCGACGTCGCCGCCTACGTGCGAAGCCGCTGCTCGCGCGAAGGGACGTAGCAAACAAAACGCGCTAGTACGGCGCTTTCGGCATCACCACCCAAAGGATGATGTAGACGATGATCCCGGGAAACGCGATCGAGATCGTCGAGCCGACGACGTAGAGCACGCGCACCCAGGTCGGGCTCCAGCCCAGCCATTCGGCGAGTCCGCCGCAGACCCCGGCGATGATGTTGGAACGGCGCGAGCGATAAAGCGGCATGGTCTACTCTCCCTTTTCGCGGACTAACTGACCTTCGTAGATACGGCGAACTTCGTCGATGGTTGAGATCTGGTCCGGAGTCTTGTCGTCGCGGATCCGGACGATGCGCGGAAACCGCAGCGCGTAGCCCGACTTGTGCCGTTTCGATTCCTGAATGCGATCGAACGCGATCTCGAGCACGACGTCCGGTTCGACGACGTGTACAGGTCCGTGCTGTTCGCGTGTTCTCGTCTTGAAGTGCTCGGTCATCTCGGCGATCTCGACGTCGGTGAGGCCGGAGTACGCCTTGCCGATGTTCACCAGCTCGCCCTCGCGGAGCACGGCGAACGTGAGGTCGGAGAGCACGGCGCGCCGCCGTCCGTTTCCGTACTGCGCGGCGGTGACGACGCAGTCGAGCGTGGCCAGCGCCTTCTTGTATTTGAGCCACGACTTGCCGCGCCGGCCGGGCGTGTAGATCGAGCTCGGATCTTTCACCACCAGCCCTTCGTTCGCGCGTGCGCGTGCGGCGTCGAACAGCTCGTCGACATGTTGCGCGTCGCGGACGGGCGATTGTTCGCCGAGCCGGATCGCGCCGCCCGCCACTAGCTCGCGCATGCGGGTGAGGCGTTCGTGCAGCGGCCGTTCGAACAGCGCTTCGCCGTCGAGGTAAAGGAGGTCGAAGGCGAAGAAGACGACCGGCGCGTCGGCGCGCAGTTTGGCGCTGACGTTTCGCCGTCCGAGGCGTTTCTGGATGATCGCGAAAGGCAGGATGCGGTCGCTGAACGCGACGATCTCGCCGTCGAGGATCACGCTGCGGCCGAGCGACCGCGCCGCTTCTTCGAGCTCCGGAAAGCGATGCGTGACGTTGTCGAGCGTGCGTGAGTAGATCCGCACTTCGCCGTTTCCGTCCGTGTGGATCTGCGCGCGGATTCCGTCGTATTTGTCGTCCGCAATCGCGCCGGCGCCAAGCGCAGCCACGATCTCCTCGGCCGTCTCTTCGGGGTGCGCGAGCATGAACGCGAACGGCCGGAAGAGCGTCATCTCTGCCGTCGAAAGCGCGTCCGATTTCGCGAGCAGCGCCGTCGCGCCGATGTCGCCGGTGAACATGTTCGCCTGCCGCACGTCGGCCAGCGTCCGCCCGAACGCCTTCGCGATCGACGCTTCGACCAAGCCTTCCACGAGGCCGATGCGCAGCTCGCGCGTCAGGATCTTCACGATGTAGCGTGCGCCTTGCGCGTCGACTTTGCGCAGCAGCGCGACGAGCAGCTCCTTCTTCGCGCCGGCGCCTTGCGTCGCCGCGATGCGATCGAAGTGTTCGCCGAGTTCGGTGAGCGTCACGTCGCGCGACGGATCTTCAGGGAACGATTCGGCGATCGTGTCGCCCGGATCGGCGTACTTGGGCCACGGCGCCCACACCTCTTCGTGCGAGCGCCCGGTCGCTTCGGCCACAGCATCTCCGATGGCCGCGCCGCCGACGCCGGTCACCCGCTCCTCGCGCCGCGGAAACGGGGAGCCGGAGAAGAAGACCACCGCGCGCTCGAGAGCCGCGTCGTCGAGCGAACGAAGATAGTCGGCGAGAATGCGCTCCTTCTCGCTCTTCTTCGTCGTGGCGGCGATCGCGTTCGCGGTCCGCGCAAAATCGCTGAGCATCGAGGCAGGGACGTAGCACATGCCGGGCCCGGCCGGAGCGCGGCTCGCCGCGATCAGTCGTGAGCCTCGCTTCACGCGTGTTGGCGGCAGCTGCCGCTGCCGCGAGTAAAAGCGGCGACTGGCGTCGCCGCACTCCACAGTGAGGGTTGTTCTCGCGCGTGTCGCGGCGCGCGAAGCGCAGGCGGTCGCGCCCTGCAGCGAAACGTCAGATAGAATCCGGCGCGATTTCAGGGAGCGAGGCAAACAGGATGAAAACCAAAGTGACAGTCGTCGGCGCCGGCAACGTCGGCGCGACCGTGGCGCAGGGGATTGCGCTCAAAGAGCTCGCCGACGTCGTGCTCGTCGACATCGTCGAAGGCGTGCCGCAGGGCAAGTCGCTCGACATGATGGAGACCGCGCCGGTCGAGAAATACGATTCGATTCTTCGCGGCACGAACAACTACGACGGCACCGAGAACTCGGACATCGTCGTCATCACCGCCGGCCTTCCGCGCAAACCGGGCATGAGCCGCGACGACCTGCTCTGGAAGAACGAGGAGATCGTGGCGGGTGTGACGCGTGAGGTTGCGCAGCGGTCGCCGAACGCGATCATCATCGTCGTGTCGAACCCGCTCGACGCGATGTGCGAAGTCGCACGCCGCGTTTCCGGTTTCCCGCGCGAGCGCGTTCTCGGCATGGCCGGCGTGCTCGACTCGGCGCGCATGCGCGCGTTCATCGCGATGGAGCTGAACGTCTCGGTCGAGAACACGCACGCGTTCGTCCTCGGCGGCCATGGCGACACGATGGTGCCGCTGCCGCGCTACTCGACCGTGGCCGGCATCCCGATCACCGAGCTGATCGCGAAAGACCGGATCGACGCGATCGTCGATCGCACCCGCAACGGCGGCGCCGAAATCGTGAATCTGCTCAAGACCAGCGCCTGGTACGCGCCGGGTGCGTCGACCGTCGAAATGGTCGAAGCGATCCTCAAGGACAAGCGCAAGATTCTTCCCTGCGCCGCGTTCCTTACCGGTGAATACGGCTACAACAATTTGTACGTCGGTGTGCCGGTGAAGCTCGGCATCAACGGCCTCGAACAGATCATCGAGATCAAGCTCGAAGGCGACGAAGTGGCCGCGCTCAAGCACTCCGCGGATGCAGTGCAGGAGCTGTTCGACAAGCTGAAAACGCCCGCGTAAAGCGGTTCCTGCCGCGTCTCCTGAGGCTTGTACCCCCGCAACCCGTCATCCTGAGCGAAGCGAAGGATCTCAGCGGCGACGACCGCACCAAGAGGCGCCGGTCGTCGCATTTCGAGATCCTTCGCTTCGCTCAGGATGACGGTGAGGGGTGACGCGGTGATCCTCGTCATGTAAAATAACTACACTCCATGAAAAAACTCGTCATCGACATCGAGACCGTCGGCGTTCCCTGGGAAGAGCACGATCCTTACGTTCGCGAATACCTGATCAAAGGGATGAGCGAAGCGGAAGCGGAAGAGGAGAAGCGCCGCGGCGCGCTCTCACCGTTCACCGGAAAGATCGTCACCATCGGAATCGTCAACGCGGAGACCGGCCGCTCGTGCGCGATGTACGAGGTGCCGGGTCAGACGGAAGTCATCACGCGCAAAGAAGGCAGCCGCACGATGATCTCCGGCAGCGAGCGGCAGATCCTCGAAAAGTTCTGGGAGTATCTCGATCGCGACGACCGCTTCATTTCGTTCAACGGCCGGCAGTTCGACGGCCCGTTCCTGATGATCCGCTCCGCGATTCACGGCCTGCCGCCGAAGCGCGATCTGGTCGGCAATCGCTATCGCTTTCATCCGAACTGCGACCTGCGCGAAGTGCTGAACTTCAACGGCACCATCAACCCGCGGCAGATGCGATTCAACCTCGACCTCGCCTGCAAGACGTTCGGCATTCAGAGCTCGAAGACCGAAGGGATGGATGGCCGTTCGGTCGAGACGTTCTATCGCGCCGGCCGCTACGAAGACATCGCGACGTATTGCCTCGAAGATGTCCGCGCCACGTGCGAGCTCTATCTCAAGCTCGAGAACACGCTGCTGCGCTTCGAGAACGCGTTCCGTGAAGCGGAAGAGCGGGCTTCGCGCCGCAGGATCACATCCGAGCAGTTGTCGATTCTTCAGCAGCCGCCCGCCGGACCGACGTTCCTCGAGTCCGTCACCATGAGCTCCCTCGCGCTCACCTCGTCACTCGACGACGTGGTGCAGCCCGATGATCTGGTGACGACGAAGCATCAGGCCGCCGTTCTCGAAAAACTCGCCGGCAGCAGCCGCGAGGAAGAACTGCCCGGCTTCTGAGCCGGGTCCTGACGGGCGGCGATGGTTTGTCACCGCCCGTCTCACCAATCCGGCCATTCGTCCCCACACTGTAAACATCGCGCACGCGCCTGCGTAGCTCGTTCCTGCATGCCAAGAATCCTTTCGATCCTCACACTCCTCTTGCTCTCCACCACCGCAATCGCAAAAGAAGCCGCCACGCCGCTCGATTCGTTTCTCGGGCAGGTGCGGCGGAAGACGCTCTCGAACGGCCTCACCGTGATCACGCGCGAAACGCCCGGCACGGGCGTCGTGGCGGTGAACACGTGGGTGAAGGCGGGCTACTTTCACGAGCCCGATGAAGTCGCCGGCATGGCGCATCTCTTCGAGCACATGCTGTTCAAGAGCACGAAGAACTTCCCGCGCGTCGAGCAGATCGCGGAAGAGATCGCGGCCGTCGGCGGCGCAACGAACGCCGGCACGATCTACGACACGACGAACTACTACTTCGTCCTGCCGAAGGAAGGCTTCCGCCGCGCGCTCGACCTGCAGGTCGATTCGATTGCGAACCCCACCTTCGACCCGGCGGAGCTGAAGAAGGAAGCCGAGGTCGTGATCGAGGAGTCGAACCGGAAGCGCGACAACCCGCCGGCGATGGCGACCGAGCTGATGTTCGCGACGGCGTTCGAACAGCACCGGATGAAGCGGTGGCGCATCGGTTCGAACGACGTGCTGCGCAACATCAAGCGCGACGACCTGCACGCGTTTTACGAAACGCTCTATCGCCCCGAGAACATGGTGCTCGTCGTGGTCGGCGACGTGCCGCACGACGAGGTGATGCGCGGCGTCGAGGCGACGTTCGCGAAGATCCCGCGCGGCAAGCTGGCGAAGAAAGGCGGTCCTGCGGAGCCGGCGCAGACGGCGTTCCGCTACGGCCAGTCGTCGGCAGACCTGCGTCAGGGTTACACCGCGATCGGCTGGCACACGCCGGGGGTGAACCACGCGGACAACGCCGCCATCGAAACGCTGTCGCTGATCCTGGCCGAGGGACGCTCGTCGCGCTTCTTCCGGAACGTCATTTCGCCCGAGGCGGCGAGCACCGCGTCGGCGAACAACTTCACGTTCGAAGACGTCGGCCTGTTCGGGGTGCAGGCGTCGTTCGACGAAAAGAATCGCGCGGAAGTCGATCGCCGTCTGATCCGGGAGATCGAGCGCATCAAGGCGAGCGGCCCGACCGCGGCCGAATTGCAGCTCGCCCGGAATCTCGCCGAGTCGCAAACGATCCTCGGGCTGCAGGACGTGCTCGGCCAGGCGAATGCGCTCGGCCAGGCCGAAACGCGCGGCGGCTACCGCACGCTCGGCTCCGATCTCGCGGAACTGCAGGCCGTCACGGCGCAGGACGTCATGCGCGTCGCGCGCAAGTACCTCACCGTCGAGAACATGACGCTGTATCACTACCGCGCCAAAGGTGCGCCGGAGCAGACGCGCGAGCAGGCGCTCGCCGCGGTACAGGCCGCGATGGCGAACGCGCCGGCAACGACGACGGCAGCGGCGGCGGAGATCACGATCGACGCGAAGCCGGTGCGCGCCGCGCGCGGCATGCGCGCGCCTGAAGTCTCGAAGCTGTCGAATGGAGCGACGCTGATCGTCGAAGAGCGCAGCGGCGCCCCGGTCGTCACCGCGAGCGTCTTCTTCCGCGGCGGA
>DASVUA010000453.1:0-7361 GCA_036387295.1 Thermoanaerobaculia bacterium
CAACCGGCGGGCTAAGAGCCCGCCGCTCCACCAGCACCGCGTTCTTCCCCGAGCGAGATCGTGAACAGCGCTCCACCGCCTTCCCGATTCGCGAGCGAGAACGCGAAGGCGTGATTCGCGAGAATTTCCTGCACGATCGTCAGGCCTAGCCCGCGGCCGTCGCGTTTGGTGGTGAAAAACGGGGTGAACAGCTCGCCGCGCACCGCATCGGCGATGCCGGGGCCGCTGTCCGCGACCTTCAGCACGCCCCCCGCGAAATGCACGTCGATCGTGCCGTCGCGGCCGACCGCCTCGATCGCATTCCGGAAGACGTTCAACATCACCTGTTCCATCTGATTGACGTCGAGGTCATACGCGCCGCGGTCCTGCAGCTCGAGCCGCATCGCGATGCGGCGATCCTCGAGCTCCGGACGCAGCAGCGCCGCCACACGTTCGACAAGCTCCGCGAACGGTGCCGGCGCGCGATGCGGTTGCGGAATGCGCACGACGTCCGCAAACGCGGCCATGAAGCGATTGAGTGCATCGATGCGTGCCGATGCGATCGTGAGTGCCGAAGTGAAGTCGTGCCGGTCGGCCTCACTCACCTGCGGCGCGTATCGCAATGAAGATTCGAGCAGTGAGCGCACGGCGCCGACGGAGTTGTTCACCTCGTGCGACATCATCCGGATCAGCTTGTCGTACGCCGCTTTTTCCGAAACGCGCAGCTCCTCGGTGAGCTCTTCGAGCAGGTAGAAGCTCTTGGTGAACCCTCGATCGCGAAACTCGGTGCGGCTCGCCTTCATCCGCCGCGCGCCGTCAGCGATCAGCTTCGATTCACCCGGTGCGAGCTCCGGCAACGGCTGCTCCCCCAGCATTCGACGCGCGGCAGGATTCATCTGCTCGACCTTGCCGTCGAAGTCGCAGATCACCACCGCGGCCGGCGAGGCTTCGACGATTTTCTGCAGCAGCTGATGCCGCTCCAGCGCCGCGAGCCGCTCTTCACGCAGCCGGTCGATCATCTTGTTGTAGACGTGGATCAGCGTGTCCATCTCCGGCTGTCCCACCGGCACGAACCGCGACGTGAAATCGCGCTCCGAGATCAGCTCCGCCCCCGTCTCGATGAGCTCGAGCGGCACGAAGAGCGCGCGGACGAGCCGTACGCTGATCATGATCGAGAGCGCGAATACCCCCTCGGCCGCGAAGAGCAGATACGGCCGTTCGAGCAGCAGAAACACTGCCGCGCTCGCGAGCACGACGTGCAGCGTCACGACGTAAAGCAGGATCTTGAAACGGAGTTTCACGCTGTCAGCCCGCGCTGGTGCACTGCGCGCGGCGCAGCACTGGACCAAACAGACAAGTCGGTCGTCATGTGTCATTCCGCGCTTTAGCGCGGAATCCCCTTCAGATGAGCAACGCCATCTCGCTTCGGCAGGGGATCCCGCGCTGAAGCGCGGGATGACACATGGACGGATGCGAGGGGCAGAAACGAATCGGCCGCGGCGCGGAGCTCGTTCAGTCCGCGGCGATCCCGTACTTTTCGAAGCGGCGATACAGCGCCGCGCGCGACACGCCGAGGGCCTCGGCCACGCGCGAGATGTTCCCGTCGTAATGCTTCATGCACTTCACGATCATCCGCTTCTCCAGCTCGTCGAGCGTGATCGTTCCGGCATCGGGCAAAGCAACATCGCGCGAGGGTTCCGGCGTCGACCCCGCATCGCGCACCGCGAAGAAATCGTCCACGTCGAGCTCGCGCCCTCCGCGAATCAGCACCGCGCGGTCGATCGTCTGCCGCAACTGCCGAATGTTGCCCGGCCAGTTCTGCGAGCGCAGCCACTCCATCGCCCGCGCCGAGATCGTCTCGACGTCCGTCCGATAGACCTCGTTCGCCAGCCGCAGAAAGTGATTCGCGATGCGCGGCACGTCGCCGCGCCGGTCGCGGAGCGGCGGCAGATGGATGTTGATGAGGTTCAGCCGATACAGCAGGTCTTCACGAAAATCGCCGCGTTGCACCATCTCGTGCAGCGGACGGTTGGTCGCGGCGACGACGCGCACGTCGACGGTTTTCGCCCGGCTCGAGCCCAGCACTTCGAACGTCCGGTCCTGCAGCACGCGCAGCAGCTTCACCTGCGACGCCGGATCGAGCTCGCCGATCTCGTCGAGAAAGATCGTCCCGCCATCCGCCAGCTCGAAGCGTCCGCGGCGATCCTGCCGCGCGTCGGTGAAGGCGCCGCGCACGTGGCCGAACATTTCCGATTCGAACAGCGTCGCCGAGATGCCGCCGAGGTTCACTTTGATGAACGCACCGCTCCGGCGGCGGCTGTTGCGATGCAGCGCCTCGGCCACGAGCTCCTTGCCGGTGCCGCTCTCGCCGGTGATCAGCACCGACGCGTCGGTCGGCGCCACGCGGCCGATCATCTCGAGGATGCGCATCATCTTCGTGTCGCTGCCGATGATGTTCGAAAAGTCGTAGCGCTCGTCGAGCTCGGCGCGTGTGAGATCGGGTTGCGGCGCCTGTACATCGGCGAGCTTCAGCGCCGTCTCGACGGATTGCAGCACCGTCGCATTCGCCCAAGGCTTCGTGATGAAGTCGGCGGCGCCGCGCTTCATCCCTTCGACCGCGAGCTGGATCGAGCCCCACGCGGTCATGAGGATCACCGGCATCGCCGGCTCCTCGGAGCGGATGCGCTGCAGCAGATCGAGCCCTTCCTCGCCGGTGGTCTGGCGGCTGAAGTTCATGTCCTGGATCACGAGCCGCGGACGCTCGCGGCGGAGGGCCGCGAGCGCCTCCATCGGCTCGTGTGCGGAAACAGTCACGTACCCATGCTGCTTGAGCAGCAGCGCGAGGGACGCCGTGATCGAGGCGTCGTCATCGACGATGAGTACGGGACCGTTCATTCATAGCGCAACGCATCGGCGGGTTGCAGACGCGACGCGAGCCAGCTCGGATACAGACCGCAAAGTACAGTGAGGCCGTAAATCGTCGCAAGCGCGCTGACCAGTCCGGTGGTGAACGCGGTCGCCGTCACGTACTTGAACGCGCCGAGAATCGGCAGTTGCAGGACGACCACCGAGCCGATCACCACGGCGAACGTGGCCAGCAGCGCCACCTCCGCCAGCACCTGGCGATGCACGCTGCCGCTGGTCGCCCCCATCGCACGCCGCAGCCCGATCTCGCGCGTGCGGCGCGTGACGTTCTGCCAGAGCACGCCGGTCAGCCCCAGCGTGACCATGGCGATCAGGAACGAGCCAATGATGATGCCCGCCACGAGCGGCGCCAGCTTGAGGCGCAGCATGCTTTCGCGCATCTGATCCATGTGCCGGACGCGGAACGTCAGCGACGGTGCGACGCGCTGCAGCCGCTCGACGAGCTGCTGCTCGAACAGCGCCGGCGTCCCCGGGTGCACCCGAACGACCAGGTGGCTGCCGAGACGGCCCTGCCCCGGCTCGCGCGAGACGCGGGTGAACACCATTTCCATCTCGCCGGTCGCTTCCCCTTCCTTGCGAAACGGAGCGACGACACCTACCACCTGACACCACGACTTCTCGTCCGGTTGAAACTTCTTGCCGACCGCGTCCTCTGTCTGGAAGAACTCCCGCGCCGCGTTCGTGTCGAGAACGACCGGCTGCGCCTGCGCACCGTCATCGGACGCGTTGAACCAGCGGCCAGTCACGAGCTTCAACTGCATGGCGTCGAAGTAGCCGTCGGTCACATCGTCGAACACGTATTCGACCTCACGTCCGTTGACGTCGTGCCGCGACTGCGACGTCGAGAAGGCGTACGGCGGCGTGTTCGCGACGCCCACGGCCGCAACCTGCGGCATCGCCTGCACCTCGTCGACCAGGCGCATGATCGTTGCGCGCAGCTCCGGGTCGTCGCGTCTCACCCGTTCGTCTTCGAGCTCGATGCGCACGTCCCAGACGTTCTGCCAGACGAAACCGAGCGGCTCGCGCCATTTCATCGCGAAAGTGAACGCGCCGGTCAGCACGGCGAAGAGGACGATGAACGAGACGAAGATCTCCGCGACGATGAGCGCATTCGCCCGCTTGCGGTTCCAGACCAGCTTCAACAGATGACGAATCACAGTGCACCTCCACGAAGGGCAGTCACCGGCTTCATGCGCGACATTCTCCAGGCCGGGTACGCGCCCGAAATGCCGCCGAAGATCGCCGCAATGAGCATGCAGTAGCCGAAGATCCGCAGGTTGACGTCAAAGACCGCGTACGGGACCAGCGCCGTGCGGGAGATGGCCTGCAACGCGATCAGCGAGAGCACGAATCCGATCGCGCCGCCGATCAGCGTCAGTACGACGTTCTCGAGCACGAACTGTCCGATCAGCGCGCGCGACGACGCGCCGAACGCCTTCCGCACGCCGATCTCCGAGGCGCGCTCCATGATGCGGGAGAGATTGATGCTGACCAGATTCATGGTGGGCAGGGTGACGAAGAGCACCGCCGCGGCGAGGATGATCAGCCGCAGGGTTCCGGTACGGACCTCCCCCAGTTGCGAGCCACGCGTATGCAGCGCGGTCCGCGCGAACGCTTCGAAACGGGTGTCCAGCCCGGCCACCACACGGTTGAAGGTGCGCGGGTCTTCGAAGACGAAGTGCTGGAGCCCGCGCTGAAAGTCGGCTTTCAGCCGCGGGAAATCGGCAGGGCTCTTCGCGAGCACGAGCCCGATGAAGCTGCCGGAGATCTGATTCTCGTATTCGCTGGAGCGCATCGTCCGCAGCGGCGCCCAGATCTCGGAGAAGGCCGCGTTGCGCATGATCGAGACCGTGGGCACGACGCCGATGACGCGGAACGTGGTGCTGTCGGCGACGAACGTCCGGCCCAGCGCCGATTTCCCCTCGCCGAACAGCTTGTCGCGCATGTCTTCAGTGATCACCGCCACGGCGTTGCCTCTGCGGTCATCCTCCGCGGTGTACGGGCCGCCCTCGATGAAGTCGAAATCGACGATGCGCCAGTAGGCGGCGTCGGTGCGGCGCAGATGCGTCTCGATCTTGCGCTCGCCGTGGTACATGGTCAGCAGGCTCGAATCGCTGGCGATGGAGGTCGCTTCGACGCCCTGCAGCGGCCGCATGTAGAGCTTGAGAAACTTGTACCCCGGGTCGCCGTTGATGCTGCTCTCCGGGCCATACAGGCCGAGGCGCTGCACGGCCAGGACGCGGTCGAACTTCGACTCCGGCTTGCGCGGCCCGAACGTGTTGTCGAGGATCGCCGCGGCGACCATCAGCACGACCAGCGTCAAGCTGATGCCGAACAGCGAGATGAACGTGAAGAACTTACGCCGGCCGAGGACCTTGAGCGCGAGCTTGATGGCATTGGTCAGCATCACGCCACCTGCCGTCCGTCGAACAGACGCACGATGCGATCGGTACGGCGCGCGAAGCGATCGTCGTGCGTGACCATGACGATCGTCGTGCCGTCGTTGCGATTCAGATCGTGGAGGATGTCCATGATCTCCTCACCCATCGCCGAGTCGAGGTTGCCGGTCGGCTCGTCCGCCAGCAGGATGCGCGGCTTGCCGACGATCGCACGTGCGATCGCGACGCGCTGCTGCTGCCCGCCGGAGAGCTGCGTCGGGAAGTGGTGCACGCGCGAGGCGAGGCCGACGCGATCGAGCGCCGCCTGCGCGAGCTGCTTGCGCGGCGTGCCGTTGGTCTTGCGATACAGCAGCGGGATCTCCACGTTGTCGACGACCTTGAGATCGGGGACGAGATGAAAGCTCTGGAACACAAAGCCGAGCTTCTCGTTGCGGAAGCTGGCCAGCTTGTTGTCGCCCCACTTTCCCACCTCGGCGCCGTCGAGCGCGAGCTGGCCGCTGCTCGGCGCGTCGAGCAGTCCGATCAGGTTCAGCAGCGTGCTCTTGCCGCAGCCCGACGGTCCCATGATCGAGACGAACTCGCCTTTCGCGACGTCGAGATTGATGTTCTCCAATGCGAGCGTTTCGACGCGCTCCGTCTGGTAAACCTTGTTCACTCCGCTCAATCGAATCATCGTTCTTTCCCCTTCAATCGCACTTGCTGCACGTCTTCGAATTCACTGATGTCCGAGATCACGACGCGGTCTCCTTCGCGGAGCCCGTCTTTGATCTCGATCGTTTCCTTGCCTGTCATTCCGAACTGCACCGGCACGCGGACGGCTTCGTCGCCGCGCACGACGAACGCATGCATCGAGTCGCTGCGCGCGAGAGCGCCGCGCCGCACGATCAGCGCTCCGTCGCGCGCGCCGGTCACGACCTCGACGTCGACGCGCAGGTTGTTGCGGAGCCGCGCGTTGGAGGCGTCGTCGAGCGTCACGTAAAAGCGGACGACGCCGTTCACGATGCGCGGATCGACGCTCTCGATCGTCCCGCCGATGCGCGCGCCATCGAGCGTCACGCGTGCGCGCATCCCGGGGGCGAGCCGCGCCGCGTGAATGTCCGAGATCGACGCTTCGACGCGATACGCGGAGAGGTCGGCGATGCGCGCGACGATGTCGCCGCGGCGGACGGTCGCACCGGCTTCGTTGACGATCGACGTCAGCACGCCGGCGCGATCGGCGCGCAGCATCGCGAGCTCGAGCTGGCGCCGCGATTCTTCACGCGCCCGCTGCGCCATCGAGATGTCGGCGCGCGAGGCGTTGAGCTGCACTTCGCGCGAACGGAGCGCGCGCTGCAATGCTTCTTCGAGTCCGCGCAATTCGATCTGCGCTTTCTTCGCCCCCGCCGCGGCGCCGAGCGCGTCCTGCTCGGCAATCAGCCCCTCGGAACGGAGCGTCGCGCGCTGCTGCGCGGTGTACTGCACGATCTCGGCGTCGAGCTTCTTCTGCTCGATCTGCGCGCGCAGCGTGGCGATCGTCTCGTCGAGCCGCAACCGCAGCTCGTCGCTCGCGCTCTGCCGCTGCGAGAGCTGATCGCCGAGGCGCGCCACTTCGAGCTGCGTGGCCGCGGTGTCGAGCGTGAGAAGCTCGTCGCCCGCGTTGACGCGATCGCCGGCGCGGCGCTCGATGCGCAGTACGCGCGCTTCGACGGGACTCGAGACGACGCGCTCGACGAGCGGCACGACGGTGCCGTTCGCGTCGAGCGTCGCTTCGATGACGCCGCGCTCCACCCGCGCGATCTGCACCCGGTTCCGCTCGAGCGAAGGCCGCAGCCATTCGACGGCCGCAGAGGCGGAGAGCGCAATGGCGGCGACGACGACGAGGACGATGACGACCCGCCGCACGAGCCGCCGCTGCCTGACTTCCGAAGCGATTTCACGATCCATACGTCAGCGCTCCATCGCGAGCGCCGTACCATGGTTCGCCTACGTGTTTTCAACCACTTACGAGCCACCACCTGTCCACTTCCGCACGCACTGTTCATTTCCGAACAGTGACGCTCGCTGTTGAGTGGAGCGGCG
>DASVUA010000454.1:0-7115 GCA_036387295.1 Thermoanaerobaculia bacterium
CCCAAAACGGTTTCGGCTGATGATCGGCGGAATGAACCGCAGTTTTACCGCGACACTGCGCGAGAAAATGGTCTGCTGCTTGAGAATTGTCTCGAGTGGCTTCTTGACAAGCTAAAGACCGTACCCTACGAGCAAGCGACGGACATTTTTGGAGGCATAGAGTTCTTACAGTGGGTCATCGCCGATGTCCTGTGGCGGTATGGTTCGCAGGTCAGTGAGGACTTGGAACGTTTCACGCGTGACTTCGATCGGCTCGATGTGCCAGATGAGCGTCTCAGGTTGTTTCGATCGGTTGCCGGAGGGTCATGATGCGGCGACTCGCCCCACTGTTCGCGACGGAATGCATGAGCTGAATTGTGCAAGCTCGGCGACTACCAGCTCGTTCACGTTATCAATGAATCGTCTGTCAATCTTGCGGTTAGTGGCCTCTGTATCTTGTGTCGTTGTTACGGCGGGCTGCGTTTACACTTTCCGCTGGCGCGAGTTCGACGACCCTTACTGGGGCAGAGTTCGACATGTGTGGCGTTGGGGCCGAGCTGCCGAGATACGGATGGATCGTAATCGCGACGGGGCAACGGATCTCACATTGCGTTACTATCGATCTTCATCGGTATTCGACCACAACCCGCCTGACGAGTACTGGGAAGATCGGGACCTTGACGGCCACAACGATCTGCATGTGGTGTACGCCGGACTGGCAGTCGAAGCTGTTTGGTTCGACGATGACGAGAACGGTGTTTTCGAGCGCGCTTTGAGAGGTGCTGCTGCGCAGTCGTACCGCGCCCTCCACCCGCCTCGCAGCATATTACAGCCCCGCAATTAACCTGAACCGGGCGTTCAGTTGCTGAACGGATGACACACGCATGGGAACACTGGGCAGTTCTGGTATACCGACAGCATGACTCGAAACGATGGTCTGGTGGCAAGTCGGCCACAGAGGTGACGAAGCGTGCACCGAACAGAGCCGTAGAGGCACTCACAGTCGCCTTCCTCCCGCGCATGGTTCTGCAGCGCCGGGTGTTCCCGGAAACAGCAGAGGAAATTCATGTGTGCGTCCGCAAGCACTCCATGCTTCTGGTTTAGGCAGTTCGCGGACTATGGCCGCCGGCGCCGGGCGAACGTGCAGCTTCATCATTCGGCTGCATGACGGCGAGCAGGCGTCCCTCCCCGTCCTGCGCGAGTCGCGCCTTCGACCTTCCTCACTGTAATTTCGGTAGTTTTGCGCGTTCTTTGAAGATGTCGGCGAAGAGGTCGCCTACTTTGGCGAGGCGGTCGGGCATTGTGTGGAGGTTGAATTTTGCGGGGTCTAGTTTCTTTGTGATCTCGCTCCATTTCAGGGGGGCGGAGACGGGGGCGCCTTCGATGGCGCGCAGCGAGTAGGGGGCGACGACGGTTTTGCCGTAGCCGTTCTGCATGCAATCGAGGTACAGACGGCCGCGGCGTTTGGAGAGACTGCGCTCGACGGTCATTCCCGGGACTTTTGCAGAGACGGCGGCGGCGATGGAGCAGGCGAAATCGGCGACTTCTTCGTGCGTATAGCCGGGGGCGAGCGGGACGAAGACGTGTATTCCGCGTTTGCCCGAGGGTTTGGGGACGCTGGGTAGCTGCAATTCTTCGAGCAGGCGGCGCATGACCAGCGCTGCTTCAATGGCCTGGTCGAACCCTTTTCCTTTGGCGGGATCGAGATCGAAGAGGATCCAGTCGGGGTGCTCGAGGCTGGCGCCGCGCGAGGACCACATGTGCACGGTCAGTACAGACATCTGCGCCAGCCAGCGCCACGCGTCGACGCTGTCCGCCACGAGGTGCTTGACTGTGCTGCGGCTTACGGTGCGCGTGGGCGTATGGATCACCGTGAGCCACGCCGGGCCTTCCCGTCCGATGTTCTGGTGGAACCACGACGGTTTGTCGATGCCCTGGTTCCAGTGCTCGAGTGCGAGGGGGCGATCGGCCAGTGTGCGCAGCATCGGCTCGGCGACGGCTTCGTAATACGCCGCGACGTCGGCTTTGGTGATGTTGTCGGCGGGATAGAGCACGCGTTCGGGATGCGTGAGCGTGACGCGCGATCCCCTCTCAGTGGCGGCGGCGGGCGCAGTGGTGCGCTTTGTAGCGCGTGTTGCAGCCGTTTTCTTTGCGGCCGGCCGCGGTGAGGCCGTCGTGACTCCCGGGATTTCGCGCACGACTTCTTCGACCGCTTTGTCCTCGCGTAATCCGAGAAATGAGGGATGGCGCAGGCGGTGATCGCTGGTCCATTCAGTGAACGAGACCTGCGCGACGAGGCGCGGCTGCACCCAATGCGCGACCTTCACGCGCGGCGCGTCTTTGACCAGCGGTTTGGGGACTTCGTCTTTTGCAAGCTCTTCGCGCAGCGACGCGCGCAATTTCGCGGAGAAACCGGTTCCCACCTTGCCGGCGTAATGCAGCTGGCCGTCATCGCCGAACACGCCGAGGTGAAGCGAACCGATCTCGCGCTCGGTGGCGGTGCTCGGATTCCAGCCGACGATCACGAGCTCCTGCTGATTCTGCGCTTTGATCTTCAGCCACTCCTTCGAGCGGCGGCCTTCGTAGGGCGACGAGTTGCGCTTGGCGATGATGCCTTCCCAGCCGCCGGACGACGCATGCTGCAGCGCTTCGGCGCCGTTCATGGCGAGGGTCTGCGCGATGTAAATGCCGGCGGGAGGCTTCAATTTCTCGAGGATTTTCCGCCGTTCCACATACGGCTTGCGTCGCAGGTCCTCGCCGTCGAGCCAGAGGATGTCGAAGACGACCATCCGCTCGTTGCCGCTCCCCTGCTGCAGAAGCTGAAACCGGGGCGCTCCTTTTTCGTCGAGCACGACTACTTCGCCGTCGATGACGAGGTCTTTCGTCTTCCACTTCTGCAATGCCGCGTGAATGCGCGGAAAGCGCGGCGCGAGATCGAGCTCATTGCGGCTGAGCATCGCGGCCTTGCCGCCCGAGATTGCGGCGACTGCGCGAAATCCGTCGTATTTGAGCTCGTACGACCAGTTCTCTTCATCGCGCGGCGACCCTACGGCGAGAGTGGCGAGCATGGGCGGAAAGACTTTCTTCAATAATTGCTGTGGCGTCATATTGTCGGTGCCGCAGTGGGAGCGATGACACGCACTTCGTCGAACCCTTCGCCGAAGGCAGGCGGAACGAATTTCTTCGCCGTCGTAAAGATCGCGACGTCGGGAACGCGCGCTGTTCCTTCACGCGCGCGATTGCGCAGCAACGCGTCGTTCACGGTGGATTGAAAGTGGCAGGCAATGAGCCGCGCGCCGTAGCGGCGGCCCGCTTCGAGGAGCGGCGCCCGGTCGGCCGCGGTGGGGTTGGTGTTATCGACGACGACCGATCTGCCGGCCGCCAGCGCTTCTTCGATGAGCCGCTGTTGTCTCGCGTCGCGATTACGGACGTTCTTCATGAGGTCCTTACTCACATGCACGTGCGTTGCCGCGAAATGCGTGCGGTAGTACGTCGATTTGCCGGCTGCCTGAAGGCCGGCGAAAACGACCAGTTCCAACGGTTTGGTCTGAGCGTTCATCTCAGAAATCGCACCACTCGTCACATCGTAACTTCGGCAGTTGGCAAATGGCGTGTTAGCATTCGCGTGTCACCCGACCAAGCGAGTAACAATATGTTCGAGACTGTCGCGCCAGAGACATTCCGTCCGCGTAGCCGTAGGATTTTCTACGAGTCGTTGCCGCTCTCGATCGGCGTGCACGCGCTGGTCATCGGCGCGGTGTTCGTCGCGGGATTGTGGCAGGTGACGTTTCCCAATCAGTCGCCGCCGCTCCTCACCTTGTACAGCCTCACCTCGGCGCCGACGCCTCCCCCGCCGCCTCCGCCTCCCGCGGCGGCGAAGCGGGTAGTGACGCAAGTGCAGCAGACGCCGGTGATTCCGATGGAGAACGTCGCGCCGACCGTGATCCCGGAAGAGATCCCGATGGTGCTCCCCTCCGCCACGCTCGCGGAGATCGGCCCCGCGCCGACCGGCGTGGAAGGTGGCGTCGAGGGAGGCATCGAAGGGGGCGTGGTGGGCGGCGCGATCGAAGGCTCCGACGGCGGCACGGTGGGCGGTGTAGTCGGCAGCATCGTGATGGCCGACGTCGCTCCGCCCGATACCGTCGTCATCCGGCGGGATCAGCCGCTGCCGATGGCGGCGATGTCTCAGGTCTACCCGCGCTATCCGGAAGAAGCGCGCATCCGCGGCCAGGAAGACGTGCTGCTCGTGCGCTACATCATCGGAAAGAACGGCCGCGTGCGCGACGTGATCGTGCTGCAGAAGCCGAACCGCGAGATCTTCGAGAAGACGACCGTGAAGGCAATGCGGCAGTGGCGCTTCAAGCCGTACATGAAAGATGGCGTACCGCAGGAAGTCATCCACGAGCTGACTGTCATCTTCAAACTGAACGCGTAGCGGCGCGGCGGCGCGTCATCTTTTTCTTCCCTCCCCGGATCTCCGTTCGTCGCGATGACGGCGGATTCGCGCCCGATCCATAATCACCTTCCGATGGGGCGCTACATCAAGAAATTCAAGAGGGTCGGCTCGATGGGGCCGACCGAGGAACGCGGGTTCGCGGTTTGGGCCGGATACGAGCTGGTGGGAATCGAGGACGACCTTTCGGACGCCGGCTTGATCAACGTCGACGACTGGCCGGAAGATCGCATCGCGGAGCATGGCATCGCCACGTTCGCGCGCATCGAACACGGTGACGAGGCGACGTACGCGAAGCTCGGCGTGAGGAGGAAGTCGTGAGTAGTGCGAGTGCAGACCAGGAAAAGCATCCGATCCTGATTGCGATGCCGCAGTTGAAAACGATGGCCGCCGCGGTGGCGGAGGAACTGAAGTCGAGCACCGGCGCCGTCGAAGGGGCGCTCCGCGCCCGGTTCATCGAAGTGCGCGCCGCGCTGTTTCAACGCGGGATCTACGACCCGGTGCTGGTGCGCTTCGACAGCGCGACCGCGCCGAAAGCGAGCGCGTCCGAGGTAGGAGAACAGCTCGCGGCGGTCGCCGAGGCGATCTGAGGGTCGTGCGAGTGCGGGCGCTTGCGCTTCCCAGGTGAGCTGTGAAGCGACGGGCTGATTGCGAGTGGCGAGTCGTCCAACTCGCCGCGCAACTCGCAACCTTCGCGGCGAGCCCGGCGGCGCAGAGTTTGCTCCACGTCGACTGTCCGAGTTTATGTCCAACGACCCATTACGCTTTCCATATCGCAACGAGCTCGACCTGCCGGTCGTAGGGCTGGAAGCCGAGTTCAAGGTCTTCATCGACGGAGAAGAGGTCGTGCCGGAGGAGTACTGGCGCGCGCCGACGGCGTTCATCGACCGCCCGCTCCTCTACCGGACGTCGAAGTCGTCGCAGCTGCCGACAGGCGGCGCGGTCTACTTCGACGGCGGCGTGCTCGAAGTGGTGACGCCGGTGATCGAGATGGCGCCGCAGTGCACGGCCCGCGTGGTTCGCAGCCTCTGGGAGCAGATCGGCTTCGTCCGCGATCAGCTCGACCGCTGGGAGAAACGCAACGCGAAGCATGTGCGGCTCGAGGCGTTCAGTTGTCACTTCAACATCTCGTACGAGCTGGAACGCTCCGAGCGCAACCGCAATCGCACCGTGCAGAAGCTCGCACTGCTGCTCGCCCATCTCCTGCCGGTGCCGGTCATCGTCACCGGCGCGAACCGGCTTTCGAGCGGGCTCGGCGTCCGGCCGCGGCGCGAGCGGATCGAGGTCACGCTCGACTTCACTCCCGATCCGGGCCTGATGGCCGCGACGACCGCGCTCATCGTCGGGATCGTGCGCGATGTGATTTCGTGGCCGTCGTATCGCACCGACGAGCTCGAGGCGCGCCGCATTCCGATCATCGCGGGTGTCACGCCTGGCAAACACGCGACCCGCAACGGCTGGGTCGCGCGCGACTTTCACTTTCCACGGAATCCCTTCGAAACACATCCAGATGATTGCGTCTGGCCGTTGACCGATGGGCGCACGCTTTCGATGCGCGAGATCGCGCTCGAGATCGCAACGTCGTTCCGTGAATCGATTCGCAAGTGGTCGGATCCATTCAGTTACCGCGTCCTCTTTGCGGTGCTGAGCGGCGAGATCCCATCGCTGCTCGATCTCGACCGCCGGCCGCCGGCGTACGACGACGTGGGGCGCGAGGTGCGCTGGGGGACGACGTTGCCGGAGCTCCGCAATTACGAGGGAGCGATGCGCGACGAGGCCGATCCCGAGCCGCGACGCCGCCGTGCCGACGTCGAGGAAAAGCTCGCGCCTCCCTGGCGCGGCGAGGCGGTCAATCGCCGCGAGCGCGTGACGTTGCCGGCCCGAGTCGAGCGTCGCGATCGGTCGGACCGCCGTGCTTCGGCGCCTGCGATGCCGTCGCATTCGCCGCGCCTGTCGCGCTCCGTGTACGAGAAGGTCTTCCGTCAGCTCGCCAGCGGCAAGCGTCTCCGCATCGGCCGCGAAGTATTGACGCCGGTCGCGGTCCGCGGCTGGTATCACGCGGTGTTCGAGAACGCACGCGGCGATGAGCGGGTGCTGTCGATCGATCAGGTGCTCGAGAACATGAGCGGGTGGCGCGAGTAGCGCCTCGTATTTGCCGCCGGCACGCCGCAATCTTTTTTGCGAGGCGTGTCGATTTGCTCCTCCTTCGTTCGTCTGTAGAGTGAAGAAAGGAGAGAACACATGCCCCAGTTTGTATTGATGCTGCGCGACGCCGGTTCGTTCCCCGCAGACATGAGCCCCGAAGAGATGCAGGAGATTTTCGAGCGGTACGGCGCCTGGATGCAGAAGGTCCGCGCGACCGGCGAAAAGCTTCACGATCGCGAGGGCCGCGTGATGGTCCGCAAGGACAGCGGAGTGGCCGTCACCGACGGCCCGTACGCCGAGGCGAAGGAAGTCATCGGCGGCTACTTCATCATCGAAGCGGATGACTATGAGACCGCCGCGCGGCTTTCGGAAGACTGCCCGCACCTCGAATTCGGCTCGATCGAGATCCGGCGCATCGAAGTGATGCAGCAGTAAGTTGCGGTTGGGTTGCCCGTTGCCCGTTGCCCGTTGCCGAGGGAGCTCGTTTTACCGCGCGACTCCCCCGGCAATGGCAACTAACAAGCGGGTCGCCTGTCGC
>DASVUA010000455.1:0-3087 GCA_036387295.1 Thermoanaerobaculia bacterium
GCCGGGGGCGTCGTCCACCATGTGAGGGCGCGTGCGGAATGCCTCTGCCACCGCGGCCTCCATGCCGTTGCGCACCCGAAAGCGGCTGATGGACACGTAGTTCGGCTCCATCCTCGGAAGTTATCACGCCGTGTCAGCAACTGTAGCGGACGCGACTTGAGTGAACGCGTGACGCTCGGGTCACGTTCTGCACGCTGCCGGGTCAAGAGCGTTGCCGCTGTTCATGCGTTGACCCCCGCCACCGGCGAACGCCGCACGCGCCGCGATCGGCAGAAGATGCTTAGTTCCATCAAGTTGCATAGAAATACTTCAGGATGGATGCCGGTGGCTCGTCGATTGGAGTAGAGCGGCGCACCTGAAAAGGAGGAGGAACGAATGAAACGCAAATTTCTCGCCCTGGTTTTCCTGCTCATCGCCGCCGCCCTTCCACTCTCCGCATCGCAGTTCATCGACATCCCGTTCGATGAGGCTGCACGTGGTGCGAGCCTCATCGTGCGCGGCAACGTCGTCGACAGCTGGAGTGCGTGGGACGATGCACGCGAGGTGATCTTCACCTACTCGACCGTGCGCGTCACGCGCTACTTCGGTGAAACGACCGGTCCCGACACCGTCACCGTGCGCGAGGTCGGCGGCACCGTCGACGGTTACACGCAGGAAGCGGTCGGCTTTCCCGAACTGCGCCGCGGCGAGCATGTCGTGCTGCTGCTCGCGCAAACCGAAGACGGCGCCAGCTACCGCATCCACGCCTACAACCAGGGGAAGTTCCTCGTCCGTCAGCGCGGCCGGATGGATGTGCTGATCAGCGATCCGGTGCAGCAGGGCGACGCCCGTCCGGAACCGGCGCCGCGCTTCAACATGAAAGCCGACGCCATCGCTGACGACGTGCCGGCCCTCGGCATCGATGAATTCGCGCAGATGGTCGAAGACGCCCGCGCCGGCGGCCGCACTGTCATCCGCAATCAGCAGCACTAAGGAGCATGCACGTGAAGAAACAGACGATCCTCTCCGTCCTCATCTCGACCATCATTCTCTGCGCCTCGGCAGACCCGGTCATGGCGTACGTGCTCCTCTCGCCGCGCCGCCGCTGGGCGTCGACTCCGATCACCGTGCGCGTCTACACCGGCGGCAACAGCACCATCACCGACGGCGACGGCGGCGTGACCGCGACCGTCAACGCGATTCGCGTGTGGGGCATCATCAGCTCGAGCACGACGGGTTCGGCCGCCGTGCGCGGTTCCGCCCCCGCCACGATCATGCTGAACACGAACGGCGGCGTCTGCACCGGCACCTGCCTCGCCGCGACGCTCACCGGCTACTACACCTCGCTCAGCGGCGACGACCGGATCGACGACGCCGACATCTATACCAACACCGCGCAGCCGCTCTATTCGTCGCGCGAATCGGGCTGCAGCGGCGAGTACGACATCGACGGCATCATGGCGCACGAAGTCGGACACCTGATCGGCATCGGCCACTCGAACGTCTCCGGCGCGACGATGTATCCCTCCATCAGCGCCTGCAACACCGCGCCGCGGTCGCTCGCATCCGACGACCTCGCGGCACGCGACGATCTGTATTGATTCGTGAGCTCGTGCGCGGCGCCGCCGCGCAAAGGGTCACAAACGCTCAATGCCGTGGGTCATTCTGTGGGCACGTGCGCATGGATTGATCCACGGCGTTCCATCCCCGCACATGTCGTCTGTCGTGACAACTCGTGCACGTCGAATGAATTGACGTCCTCCTGACGCGAGCCATTGTGGATGGCTCACGGTGTGGAGAGACGGGCACTTGCATCGACAACAGATGCAAGTAGGAGGAATGATGATCCGTCGGTTTACTCTCGTTGCCCTGCTCCTGGTTCTCGCAATCCCGATGACCGCTTCGCAGTTCGTGGACATGCCGTTCGACCAGATCGCCCGCGAGGCGAAGTACGTCGTGCGCGGCCAGGTCCTCGATACGTGGAGCCAGTGGGATGAATCCCGCGAAGTGATCTACACCTACGCCACCGTGCGCGTGAATCGCTATTTCGGCGAGACCACCGGCCCGGACATGTTGCTCGTCCGCGAAGTCGGCGGCACGGTCGACGGCTATACGCAGGAAGCGGTCGGATTTCCGATGATCCGCAGCGGCGAGCAGATCGTCGCCTTCCTCGCCGAAGACGGCGCGGACCTGCGCATCCACGCGTACAACCAGGGCAAGTTCCTCGTCCGCTTCCGAGCGGGAAAAGAAGTGCTGGTCTCCGACCCCGTCCGCCAGGGCGACGTTCGCCGCGAGACGACGAATCCCCGTTTCAACGTCGGTACGGAAGCGATCGACGACGGCGCTCCGGCCCTCGGCCTCGATGAATTCGCCCGCATGGTCGAAGACGCCCGCGCCGGTGGCCGCACGACCATCATGCGCCAGCAGCAGAACTAAGGAGAACGCACAGTGAAAAAACAGACGATTCTCTCGCTCGCCATCGCCACGATCCTCGTCCTCGCCGCGACCGATCCGGCCATGGCGTACGTGCTTCTCTCGCCGCGCCGCACCTGGGCTTCGACGCCCGTCACGGTCCGCGTCTACACCGGCCCGAACACCACCATCAACGACGGCGACGGCGGTGTCACCGCGGTCACCGGCGCCATCAAGGCGTGGGGCATCATCAGCTCCTCCACCACCGCGCAGAAAGCCGTTCGCGGCCAGGCGCCGGTGACGATCGAGTTGAACAGCAACGGAAAGATCTGCACCGGCTCGTGCCTCGCCGCCACGCTCACCGGCTACTACACCGGCAGCACGATCTATGACGCCGACGTCTATACGAACACGCGCTACAGCTACACGTCTTCACGCGAGAACGACGGCTGCAGCGGCGAGTACGACATCGACGGGATCATGGTGCATGAAGTCGGTCACGTGATCGGCATCGGCCACTCCGACGTCGCCGGCGCGACGATGTACCCCTCGGTCAGCTCGTGCAACATCAACAACCGCACGCTCGAAGCCGACGACAACGCCGCGAAGAACGACCTCTACTAAGACTCTCCGTCACGCCGCGCGAAGGACAGGCCGCCGTGCCTGTCCTTCGCTTCTTTCGCTGGGGGACGGAGC
>DASVUA010000456.1:0-1904 GCA_036387295.1 Thermoanaerobaculia bacterium
CCACCTGATCCGCGAGGATCCCCTGCGCGACGACATTGCGGATCACCTCCGGCTGCGCCAGAAGATTGCCGCCGGCGTCCGCCGTGACGTCGCCGAATGTATCCAGACCGAGCTCGATTCGATTCATCCGTTTCCCTCTCCACCACTCACAACAAAAGCATATTGCGTCCGCGAGCGCCGCGCTCCCGAGGTATGCCGCTCTCTTTTGTGTCATCCCGCGCTTCAGCGCGGGACACGGCGCGAGCTTTCACTCGCCGCGGCCGCATCCGCGGCCTGGCAGCGCTGCCGATGTCGCGAAAAACATCTTTCTTTCCGTCTCGTGTCATCGCATACTGACGTCAGGCGATCTTTCCTGCATTAAGGAGAAGAGATGAAACTGAGAGTCATTGCGGTCTGTACGCTGTTGCTGCTTGCTGCCCTGCCGACGTTCGCCTTGCCCCTTTGCGAAGAATGCAACTACGAGTGGAACTCGTGCGAAGCCGTCCCCGGCTCGTTCGAGCGCTGCACGTACGACTCGTCGACGGGGCTCTGCTACACCTACCCGGGACGCTGCAGCACGCCTTTCGCGACGCCGGTGCTGACCGAGTGGAACGTCGCATCCATCGAGATCACCCGTCCGTCGCAGGACTCCGTCACCATCACGGCTCCGGCCGTGGCCGAAGTTCCGACGGCAACCGAGCAGAAGTAACTCAATTCGCCATCACCGCGGCGGGAGAGATCGCCCTTTTTCCTTCCGGAGATCATGACCATGCGTACGTTCTTCATCTTCGCGCTCGTCCTGCTGCTCGATCGAACCGCCTCCGCCGCCACACTGAACGTCGCAATCGATCGTCAGGGCTTCACCGATCCGATCGAGGTGGCACTCGCGCCGCGCGTGGACGGCAAAGCACCAACGTGGTCGGCCACGAAAACGCTCGCCGCCGGCAAGTCGAACGTGAGCTTCGACGGCCTCACGCAAGGCCTCTACGTCGTTCTGGCGAGCGGGCCGCAGCCGCTGCAGCGTCTCAGCGCGAAGGCGAACCTCGGCTCGGACGGCGCGACGTTGCGCCTCGTGATCCCGCGGACGAAGACGGAACTGCGCGCGACGCTTGCGGGCGAGCCGCTCGCCGCCGCCGAAGTCGGCTTTACACACGACGAGCTTCGCTGGCGTACGCACATCACGACCGGCGAAGACGGACGTTTCGCGGGTGACTTGTGGGAGCCGGCGCTGTACAGCGTGAGCGTGCGCCGCGAACACACTTCCGCGCCGCACAGCATCGACGCGGTCGTCTCGTCGAAGCTCCTGACGATCGACGTTCCTGACCGTCACGTCACCGGCCGCGTGATGTCCGATGGGAAGCCGGTCGGCGGAGCCATCGTCAACCTCCGGTCGGAAACTACCGATTCGACGCTGACGGTGCGCACGCACACCGCGCCCGACGGACGGTTCGAGTTTTTCGGAGTCCGCGAAGGCGCGTTGACCCTCACCGCGCGCGCGGCGTCGTATCTCGACAGCGACGCCGTGACGTTCGAGCTTCGCGGCGCGCCGGCGCAGCGTTCGGTCGACGTCGAACTGACGCGCGGGGAACCGCGCGTGGTTCACGTGGTCGACCCGCGCGACGCACCGATCGCGGGCGCGACGTTGATCACCTCGTGCGGCGGTCACGTGAAGTCGATGATCGTCACGAACGCCAGGGGCGAAGCGAAAGTCGCGGTGCCGCGCGACGCGTCCTGCGCGCTGGTCGTGCTGCCGCAAGAAGGCTCGATCGCACTGCAGCAGTTCGGCGCCGCGGAGCGCATGACCGTGCGCGTGCCGGAAGGCGCGTCCTCGCTGCGGCTCGCGCTCAAATCCGAAGCGGGCGAACCGTTCGCCGACATGACGCTGCTGATGCGCATCGACGGCATGGTCGTCCCTCCGGCCATCG